>JAGGVW010000039.1 GCA_021157805.1 bacterium | reverse complement strand
TTGCTTTTTTGATTGCAGATGAATTCTTGAAAAAATTTTCAGGAGATACAATTGAAGAAGTTGAAATAAATTATAATTCCTACCTTAAATCAATAGAAAAATACTGGTCAAAGTGATAAAAAAATGAAAAAAAATATTGTTCTTGTTGGATTTATGGGCACAGGTAAAACAGTTGTAGGGAAAATTGTTGCTGAAAAATTAAAAATGGAATTCATTGATACAGATAAAATAATTGAAGAAAAAGAAAAAGATAGAATCCCAAGAATTTTTCAGGTTAAAGGTGAGGAATATTTCAGAAAAGTTGAAGAAAAAGTTGTAGAGGAAGTTTCAAAAAAGGAAAACTGTGTAATTGCAACAGGTGGTGGAGCAATAATTAGAGAAAAAAATTTCAATAATCTCAAAAGGAATGGAATTATTATATGTCTTGAAGCAGAACCATCAATTATTCTTTTAAGAACATCAAAAACAGAAGATAGACCTCTTCTTTTGAAAAATAAAGATGTAATTTCAACTATAAGATATTTAATAAAATTAAGAAAGCCATATTATGACAAAGCCGACTATAAAATAGATACTACTCCTCTATCTCCAGAACAAGTCAGCGAAAAGATAATTGAAATATGGAGAAAGGAAAATGAAAAAAATTGAAATAGAAATAAAAGAAAAGAAAAAATCAAATGTTTTTATTGGGATTAATTTTGAAAAAATTCCTGAAAAAATAAAAGAAGAAGGAAACAAACTTTTAATAATAAGTGATGAAAATGTATTCGGTCTTTACGGGAAAAAACTGGAAAAAATATTTTCAAAAAAAGGGATTGTTCATAACTTTATCTTAAAACCAGGAGAGAAAGAAAAAAAATTAAAAAATGTTGAAAAGATACTAATTTTTTGCGCAGAAAAAAATTTTTCCAGAGATGATACAATTGTCTCTCTTGGTGGAGGTGTGGTGAGTGATATTTCTGGTTTTGTATCTTCAATTTATATGAGAGGGATAAGATTTATCACAATACCAACAAGTTTACTATCTCAGGTTGATGCTTCAATAGGAGGTAAAACAGGTGTGAATTTCTACAACAAAAAAAACCTTATTGGAAGTTTTTATCAACCAGAATATATCTTTATAAATCTCCAAACCCTAAAAACATTGCCTGAAAGAGAAATGAAACAGGGAATAGCAGAGATAATTAAATATGGTGTTATAAAAAGTAAAAAAATTTTTGAATTAATTGAAAAAGAATCTCAAAATATAAAAAGATTTTTGCAAGAGATTGTTGAGGAATGTGTTAAAATAAAAGCAGAAATTGTTGAGAAAGATGAGAGAGAAAAAAGTGGATTAAGAGAAATTTTAAATTTTGGACATACAATTGGACATGCTATTGAAGTTATTAATGATTATAAACTAAACCATGGAGAAGCAGTTGCAAATGGAATGATTTATGAATGTTTTATTGCTTATAAACTTGGACTATGTGAAAGAAAAACATATGAAAAGATTAAAAAAGTCATAAAGAGTTTTAATTTTCCTCAAATTAAAGGTAAAAATATAGAAAAGATAATTGAGAATCTGAAATATGATAAAAAAGTAAGAAAAGGAAAAGTAAGGTTTGTCCTTCCTGAAAAAATAGGCAAGGTAAAAAGAGGAGTTATTGTTGGGGAAAATACAATAAGAAAAATATTAATGGAGATGGATAAAAATGGACGAGATAGAAAAAAGTAGAAAAGAAATAGATGAGATAGATAATAAATTACTTGAACTACTTGACCTTCGTGGAGAAAAAGTTAAGAAAATAACAGAGGTTAAAAACAAAAATAAAAAGCCAATTTTTGACCCTTCAAGAGAAAAAAAGATTATTGATAAACTTGCAGGGAAAAAACTGAAATATTTAAAGAGAGAAGATATTGAACTAATAATGAGCACAATATTTAAAATTTATAGAGGACTTTTTAGACCATTGAATATCGCTTTCTTAGGACCTGAAGGGACATTCACACATCAGGCAGCCCTTAAAAAATTTGGAAACAAATGTAATTTCATTTCAGAAAAAGCAATTGAAGATGTTTTTAAAGAAGTTGAAAAAGGAAGGGCTGACTATGGAGTGGTTCCAATTGAAAATTCAATGGAGGGAGTTGTTAGTCATACTGTTGATATGTTTGTTGAAAGTAATGTAAAAATAACATCTGAAATTCTTCTTGAAATTCATCATTATCTCTTATCAAAAGAAAAATCAGTAAAAAAAATAAAAAAGATATTTTCTCATCCTCAGGCTTTTGCTCAATGCAGAAGGTGGATTTTAACCAATCTTGGAGATGTTGAGATGATAGAAGTTGAAAGCACAACAAGTGCTGTAAAAAAAACAAAAAAAATAAAAAATTCAGGGGCAATTGCTTCTGAAATCGCTTCGTATATTTACAAACTACCAATTCTTGCTGAAAGAATTGAAGATTTTACTGAAAATATAACAAGATTTCTTGTAATAGGAAAAGAATGTTCAGAAATAACAGGAAATGATAAAACATCTATAATATTTTCAATTAAAGATAAAGTTGGCGCCCTTTATAATTCTCTTTACCCTTTTAAAGAAAAAGGTATAAACTTAACACGACTTGAATCAAGACCCAGTAAGAAAAAAGCCTGGGATTATATTTTCTTTGTTGATTTCATAGGGCATAAAGATGAAGAAAAGGTAAAGGAGGCACTTATAGAACTTGAAAAAAATTGTGTCTTTTTAAAAATTCTTGGTTCTTATCCAATGGAAGGAGATAAAAATGATGAGTGAAAATAGGAGGTATATATGGCTGACCTTATAATTATGAGTTCAGAAGCCACGCAAGAAGAGATAGATAAAGTTATTGAGAAAATCAAAGGAATGGGTTTTGGGGTTCATATAAGCAAAGGAACTGAAAAAACAATTATTGGAATTATTGGAGATACAAGAGGTATTTCAGATGAAGTTTTCAAAATTATGCCAGGAGTTGCTGATGTTATAAGCATATTAAGAGACTATAAACTTGCAAGTAGAGAATTCCATCCTGAAGATACAATAATTGAAGTTGACGGGATTAAAATAGGTGAAGGAACAATTACAATTATTGCAGGACCATGTTCAATTGAAAGTAAACAGCAACTTTTAAACACAGCAAAATTTATAAAAGAAAAAGGAGCACATATTTTAAGAGGAGGTGCATATAAACCAAGAACATCTCCTTATTCATTTCTTGGTCTGGGGAAAAAGGGGCTTGAAATACTTAAGGAAGTGAAAAAAGAGGTTAAAATACCAGTAATAACTGAAGTTTTATCCACAGGAGAACTTGACGAAGTAGCAGAAGTAGCAGACATTTTACAAATTGGAGCAAGAAATATGTATAACTATCGTCTTCTACAAAAAATAGGAGAAATGGATAAACCAGTCCTTTTAAAAAGGGCATTTTCAGCAAAAATAAAAGAGTTTCTAAATTGTGCTGAATACATTTTAAAAGAAGGGAACAGAAAGATTATTCTATGTGAAAGAGGAATACGAACTTTTGATTCTGACTTTACAAGAAATACTCTTGACCTTTCTGCTATACCTGTCTTAAAGAAAGAAACACATCTCCCAGTAATAGTTGACCCAAGTCATGGGACTGGAAGAAGGGATATGATAATTCCAATGAGTAAAGCAGCAATTGCAGCAGGAGCAGATGGAATTATGATTGAAGTCCACCCAAAACCAGAAGAAGCACTTTCTGACGGATTTCAATCATTAAATTTCAATTCATTTGATACCTTTATTAAAGAAATATTACCAATAATAAAAGTGACAGGGAAAAAGATTTGAATGGAAGTAAAGTTAAAAAAAGTTGAAAAAATAAAAGGTGAAATA
Organism: bacterium; assembly: GCA_021157805.1. The sequence continues at coordinate 1,304 of JAGGVW010000039.1, read as the reverse complement.
GAAGTTCCAGGAGATAAATCAATTTCCCATAGAAGTTTAATTTTTGGTGCTATATCTGAAGGGAAAACAGAAATAAAAAACTTACTGAAAAGTGCTGATTGTTTCTCCACTTTGAATTGCTTGAGAAATTGTGGAATTGAAATAGAAGTAAATAACACAACAATCATATATGGAAATAAATTTAAAGAACCAGAAAATATTCTTGATTGTGGAAATTCAGGAACAACAATGAGATTGCTTTCTGGAGTCCTTGCTTCAAAACCATTTCTTTCAATTCTCACAGGAGACAGTTCCTTAAGAAAAAGACCTATGAGAAGAATAATTGAACCACTGAGTAAAATGGGAGCATTTATAACTGGAAGAGAAGAAAACTTATTTGCTCCACTTGTAATAAAAGGGGGAAAATTGAAAGGGATTAATTATAAACTCCCTGTCGCTTCAGCCCAGGTTAAAAGTTGTATAATTCTTGCTTCACTTTTTTCTGACGGGGAAACAGTTATTGAAGAACCATGCCAAACAAGGGACCATACAGAAAGAATGCTAAAGTACTTTGGAGGAAAAATTGAGAAAAAAGAAACAAAAATTTTTATTCCAGGGACCCAGAAACTTTATGGAAAACAGGTCTTTATTCCAGGAGATTTTTCTTCTGCCTCTTATTTTATTGCTATAGGGTTACTTGTTCCTGTTTCAGAAATAATAATAAAAAATCTTGGTTTAAATCCAACCAGAACACACTTTTTAAAAATAATTGAAAGAATGGGTGGGGAAGTTGAAATAGTTGAAAAAGAAAAAATATGCGAAGAAGAAGTTGGAACAATAAGGGTTAGATATACAGAGAAACTTAAAGGGACAGAAATAAAAAAAGAAGAAGTTCCTCTTATAATTGATGAAATCCCTCTTATAGGAGTTATTGCCTCTGTCAGTGAAGGGAGAACAGTTGTTTCAGGAGCAAAAGAATTGAGATATAAAGAGTCAGATAGAATAAAAGCACTTGTGAGTGAACTAAAAAAATTGGGAAGCAAAATATATGAGAAAGAAGATGGATTTGAGATTTATGGAGTTGATAAATTAAAAGGAAATAGAGTTAATTCCTGGAATGACCACAGAATTGCTATGTGTTTAACAGTAGCAGGACTTATTGCTGAAGGGGAGACAATTGTAGAAAATGCTGATTGTATTAACATTTCTTTCCCTCAATTTTATGATATTCTTTCTTCACTCAAAATCCCTCTCCAGAAAAAAACAACATAAAATTGCCCAAACCCGGTTTGGGATTTAAGAGAAGTTGACAAATTCTGGGAGGG
>JAGGVW010000213.1 GCA_021157805.1 bacterium | reverse complement strand
TTTTTTCAATAAAAATTTTGACCTTCTGGTTATAATCTCTTTTCTGTGGTCAATGAAATACTGTAGCATCTGTTTTATATTCAATAGCCGCGGGACCTGATTACATAAAGCAAGATTTATAATTCCATAAGTTATTTGGAGTTGGGTATGTTTGTAAAGCTGGTTTATTATAATTTCTTCATTTTCACCTTTCTTAAGTTCAATTACAACCCTCATACCTTCTTTGTCTGATTCATCTCTTATTTCAGAAATACCTTTTATTTTTTCTGTTTCAACCAGACGGGCTATCTGCTCAACGAGATTTGCTTTATTAACTTCATAAGGTATTTCTTTTATTATTATGCTTTTCCTTCCTTTCTCATCCTCTTCAACTTCAACTTTACCTCTTACTGTAATAATTCCCTTTCCTGTTTTGTACGCTTTTATTATTCCTTCTTTACCACAAATTATTCCTCCTGTTGGAAAATCAGGTCCTGGAAGTATTTCCATTATTTCCTCAATTGAGGCATCTTCTTTATCAATTAAAAATATCAAGGCATCAACAACTTCTTTTAAATTATGGGGTGGGATATTGGTCGCCATTCCAACAGCAATTCCAGATGAGCCGTTTATTAATAAATTTGGAATTTTACTTGGAAGAACAACTGGTTCCATTAATGATTCGTCAAAATTTGGAATAAAATCAACTGTATCTTTATCAATATCAACAAGTATTTCCATAGCAAGACGTGTAAGGCGTGCTTCTGTGTATCTCATAGCAGCAGGAGGGTCTCCATCAATTGAACCAAAATTTCCCTGCCCATCTATAAGTGGATATCTTAAAGCAAATGGCTGCGTCATTCTTGCAATTGATTCATAAATTGCTGCATCTCCGTGAGGATGATATTTCCCCATTACTTCTCCAACTATTCTTGCTGATTTTTTAAATGACTTGCCTGGTTCAAGCCCAAGTTCAAGCATACCATAAAGAATTCTTCTATGGACTGGTTTCAATCCATCTCTAACATCAGGCAAAGCTCTACCTACTATAACACTCATAGCATAGTCAAGATAGGACTGCTTCATCTCTTCTTCAACACCAATGTTTATTATTTTTTTCTCTCCCATTTTCACCTTCCTTAAATATCAAGATTTTTGACTTCTCTTGCAAACTTCTCAATAAATTCTCTTCTTGGTTCAACTGCATCTCCCATTAATGTGGTAAAAATTTCTTCTGCTTTAACTGCATCTTCAATTGTAACTCTTTTTAATGTTCTTTTTTCAGGAGCCATTGTGGTTTCCCATAACTGGCTTGGATTCATTTCTCCAAGTCCTTTATATCTCTGTATAAACAAGTTTTTCTTCCCTTTTTCCTTTAGAATTTCAAACATCTCAACTAAAGAATATCTTTTTTCTTCATTATCTTTAAGAATAAAAATTTTCTTAAATATTTCTGCAGGAGATATTTTTAGCTCTTTAAGTTTTTTAAAAATTTTTTCTATATGGCTTTTTTCATATATCTCAACCATTTTATAATCACTTTTTTCATCTGAGAAAAGGTCTATTTCTTCTCCTTCTTTCCCAAGAAATTCAGAAAGACAATTATCATCTTCAAAGAAATATTCTTCTCTATTTTTATATTTTAGATAATAAGCAGGAATTTTATCGTTTTTATTGTAAAACTCAATCAATTTTTTAAAATTTATCCCTTTATTCTCCACTGTTTTTATCAATTCATTTAAATTTCTGCTTATTTCAAGAAGTTTTTCTACATCACCTTTAAAGTCCTGTTTTTTTGAATTATGAGATATCTTTAAATCTATGTTTTCAGTTGCAAGATTTATTAATATATTCTCCATTTCTTTTTCTGTTTCAACATAAAACTCTTTTTTACCTTTCCTTACTTTATAAAGGGGTGGTTGAGCAATATAAATATACCCCTGTTTTATTAGATCTTGCATTTCTCTATAAAAAAATGTCAAAAGCAATGTCCTTATGTGAGAACCATCAACATCAGCATCAGTCATTATTATTATTTTCTTATATCTAACTTTTGAAATATCAAAATTTTCCCCTACTCCCCCACCAATCGCACTTATAATCATTTTTATTTCATCATTGTTTAAAACCTTATCAATTGAGGCCTTTTCTGTATTTATAATCTTCCCTTTTAAGGGAAGTATTGCCTGAAAATTTCTGTCCCTACCCTGCTTTGCACTTCCACCTGCAGAATCACCCTCAACAATAAAAAGTTCCCTTACTTCCGGGTCTTTTGAAGAACAATCAGCAAGTTTCCCCGGTAATGCTCCTGTTTCTGCAAGTTTTTTCCTGGTTATGTCTCTTGCTCTTCTTGCTGCCTCTCTTGCTTTAGCAGTAGTAATACATTTGTTTAATATTGCTCTTGCTGGTTCTGGATTTTCTTCCAAAAATGTGAGAATCTGTCCAGAAGTTATACTATCAACAATAAATCTTATTTTTGAATTCCCGAGTTTTGTTTTTGTCTGTCCTTCAAACTGCGGCTCTGGAAGTTTTATGCTTATAACAGCAGCCAGTCCCTCTCTTACATCTTCACCTGTTAAACTTATTTTCTCCAACAATCCATTGTTTTTCCCATACTCATTTATTGCTTTTGTTAAGCCACTTTTAAATCCAGTAAGATGAGTTCCACCCTCTTTTGTGTTTACATTATTGGCAAAAGAAAGAACTGTTTCACTATATCCATCATTATATTGAAAAGCAAATTCAAACTCTATATCATCTTCAACCTTTTTCCCATAAAATGGATTATCAAAAAGGACTTTTTTGTTTTTATTTAAAAACTTAACAAAAGAAACAAGACCTCCATCAAATTTATATTTTTCTTTTAAATTTTTTCTTTCATCTTCAAAAATGATTTCAATTCCACCATTGAGAAAAGCAAGTTCTTTCAATCTACCAGAAAGTATATTCTCATCAAACTCAATTGTTTCAAAAATTTCCACATCTGGTTTAAATGTTACTTTTGTTCCTGTTGTTTTTGTTCTCCCTATTACTTTAACTGGACTTTTAGGAATACCTTTTTCATATCTCTGATGATAAACCTTCCCATCTCTCTTGACTTCAACTTCAAGATATTCAGAAAGGGCATTTACAACAGAGACACCAACTCCATGGAGCCCTCCTGATACTCTGTAAACCTTTCTATCAAATTTTCCACCAGCATGAAGAACTGTCATAACAACTTCAACTGCTGGTCTTTTCTCTGTTTTATGCATATCAACAGGAATTCCTCTCCCATTATCCTCCACTGTTACGCTATTATCAGAATGAACAACCACTTTAATTCTGGAACAGAAACCAGCCATTGCTTCATCTATGCTGTTGTCAACAACTTCATAAACAAGGTGGTGTAGTCCTCCAATAGAGGTATCCCCGATGTACATTGCTGGTCTTTTTCTTACCGCTTCTATACCACTTAAAACCTGAATTGTTGTCGCATCATATTTATCCTTTTTCATATTTACCTCCATATAACTTATTATTTTACTATTTCTATAGTATTTGTGTCAAAAAAAGTTAAGTTGTAAAATTATATTTGTGGAAAATAAAATATATGAGCAGATAAAATATTTCAAAAAAGTAAGTGCTGAAACATATCAATTAATTGGGTGGCTTGGTTACAAAAAAGAAGATGAATTTCCTCTGGAAAAAGGTAAATGGGAAATATATACAAAAAGAGAGTTTACATTTCCTTATTTTGTTTCAACTTATTCATCTCCTGTAAATAAATTTGTAGCAATTTATTATTATGATGGAATTTCAACAGTTGTTTATAGCTCCTTTGAAAGCATTGAAGAACTAAAGAAAAATCTTGAAATAATTGTAAAAACATTTTTTCCTGAAAAAAGAAAGTTTTTATTCATTCCTTTAACATTAACAGAGGAAAATGCACAGGATTATGGATATATAAGAGGGATTGTTCTTGGGATTTTTCTTCTTGGTGTTGACATTATATATTCCTGGATTTTTAAATTAAAAGCAGGAATTTTAACCGGTTTTATAGATTATATCAAAAGTGTTTATGATGGAAACCCAGGACTTGGAATACAGATAGGAATTCTTGGGACAGGCCTCTATTTTAGTTTCCTTTTAATCTTTTTACCAATTTTATTTGGAAATATCTATGTTAAAAGAGAAGAAAAGTTGAGAAAATCAAAATACAAGAATTTACCTGATGAAATAAAAGGATATGAATTTGGAATAAAGGCAGAGCAATCATTGAGAGAAGAATTTGAAATGATAGTTGAAGAAAAAAGAAAAGAAAAAATATATCAGGAGATTAGTAAAGAAACTTCTATAAGCAGGCTAGATTTTGATAACTTATATTTTGAGTTAAATCAAGGATTTTTATCTCCTGAAAGTTTATTAAATTTTATAAAAAATTACAGGGAAAAAATTAAAAACTTGCCAATAGAAAAATTTCTTGAAATTATATCAAGATATAAAAAAGCACCCATAGAAAGTGAAATCAAAATCAAAGAATGAATTAATTTCAGATTTTAAATTGTGGTAAAAGTTTAGAATTTGCCAAAAACTTATCAGCATTTTCTCTGCCTTCTTAGGTAAAACAGGCATCGGAACAAGTAGAAGCGGCTGTGAAGTAATCCTTTTATTTCCTTTAACAGCAGTCTCAAGAACTAACTTTTACACACAATAATTTCTTCCAATTGTTCTTTTTTATTTTTCACTCTCTTTAATAAATATTTCTACTTTCCTTCCAATCATTTATCGATGGAAACCTATAATAACTATCGTTTAAACTCTTTCGCTACCTTATATTAACAACTTTTTATCTGCCTCAATCCCTTCTTATTCAAATATGTCATTAAGCACACATCCGGAATTATCACGTGGAGCAGGTATTTCCAATATACGAGCTAATGTAGGAGCGACATCAGTCAACCTGATAGGAACTGGGCGTTTATATCCTTTCTTAATCCCAGGTCCGGATATTAAAAAAGATGCATAAATTGTCCCGCGTGAGAGTGTTGCTGAAGGCATAAACGGTCCATGGTGACTTGTTCCTAATCCCCACACTCCTACATCTAATTTTTTATGTGTTTTGAAAACTTTTTTATTCTTATCTCTGGAAAAGTAATTATTCTCATATCCAACTTTCATACAGTAAATAATATCACCTATTTTTTCTTTTGTAAGATTGCTGTAAAGACCTATTCCATCTGTATCTTCACTTCGCAATACAAATTCAAAAGGGCTCATACCTGTTTTT
>JAGGVW010000268.1 GCA_021157805.1 bacterium | reverse complement strand
TATTATCTGTTAAACTTTCTGGTTTCTTATATATAACTTTCATATTTTTTTAATCTCCTTAAATATTTCTTCAGGAGTTGGAACTCCTCCACCAGGTCTTCCATAAAAGAAAATTCTTCTATTACTTCTGTTTGCTATTTTAACATCATCAAGCATCTGCCCTAAATTCATTTCAACAACAAGGATTTTTTTTGCTCTCTTGATAAATTCAGAAAGTTGAAGATAAGGGAAAGGCCAGAGTGTAATTGGTCTGAAAAGACCTGTTTTTATCCCTTTTTTTCTTGCTTTTTTTACTGCCTCAAGAGCAATTCTGGCACAGGTACCAAAACTTACAATACCAACTTCTGCATCATCAGAAAAATATTCCTGGTATCTTATTTCTTTTTCTTCTATTTTTTTATATTTCCTTGCCAGTTTCCAGTTATGAGTTTCAAGGACTCCTGGAGTTAAAAAAAGTGACTTAATAGAATTCGGTTTTCTCCCTTTACATCCTGTTAATGCCCATTTTTTTTCAGGGAATTTCTTCTTTTTTGGTTTTAACTTAACTGACTCCATAATCTGGGCAATCATACCATCAGCAAGAACAAGAACAGGATTTCTATATTTATCAGCAAGGTCAAAAGCAAGATATGTTAAATCATGGACTTCCTGAACATTCCAGGGAGCAAGAACAATTGTTCTATAATCACCATGTCCTCCTCCTCTTGTTGACTGGAAATAATCTGACTGAGAAGGAGTGACATCTCCAAGACCAGGACCACCTCTATTCATATTTATTATTACAGCAGGTAATTCACATCCAGCAAGATAAGAAATCCCTTCCTGTTTTAAAGAAATGCCAGGAGAAGAAGACGAAGTCATTGCTCTTACACCAGCAGCAGAAGCACCAAATACCATATTTATTGCACTTATTTCACTTTCTGCCTGAATAAAAACACCTCCTTCTTCAGGTAATCTCCAGCTCATATATTCAGGAAATCTATTCTGTGGAGTTATAGGGTAACCAGCATAAAACTTGCATCCAGCAGAAATTGCTCCTTCTCCTGCTGCCTCACAACCATTTAAAAGAACCTTTTTCATTTTCTATTCCACCTGCCATTTTCATCCTGTATCCATGTTCCAGAAGGAGAGTATTTTTGAGCAGTTTGTGCAAATATTTTTCTGAATACTTTTTCTTCCTTAGGAGATGCCTTATTAATTCTCATAAGTTCTTTCATTATTATTTCTCTCTGCTGGTTTTCTTTCCTTACAAGTTCTCTTACACGGCGAACTTTTTTCAAATCATCTGGTAACTTTTTTATCACAACTTTAAAGTTATTTGTTTCTCCGACATATCCTTCTTTTTTATACTCATTTAATTCACCTCTCCAGCTGTTTATTTTCTCTTTTGCCTCTTTTATAGCAGGAGAGTCAGTTTTTAATTCTTTTTTTACCACAATTTCTTCTGCATAAAGGTTTTTTGTGAAATTGAATTTGAAAAACCCAGTTTGACCTGATTGGTCAGGTGGAGCAAGTATATCTTCGGCTGCTTTCTTTATTTTCTCTTCCGGGAATGTTACATAAACATTTACAACTGCACACCCAGCAAAAAGAAAAGTCAACGCTAAGATAATATATTTTTTCATCCTTCCTCCTTTTATTTTATTATATTCATACCTTTTTTTAAAGTCAACTTTATTCTTGTGTTTTCACTTTTTCCTGTGTATAATTATAATATGGGAAAAACAACAAAATATTTATTTATTCTTTTTGTGATTATAATTACCTTCTTTTTTTCAATTAAACTTATACTGAAACCATTTATACCGGTGATATGGATGAAAGTTGATGATGCCTTTCATCAGGGAAATTACGATATAACTGAAAATTATTTAACTTTTATCTCCTGGGTAGAACCGAGAAATCCAGAACCATATATTTTAAAAGGGTGGTTAGAATGGTCTCAGGCAAAAAATCTTTATTCTTTACATCTTCCATATAAAAATAAACTCAATTGTGCTGTGCAAACATACAAAAAAGGGCAGAAAAATGCCCCTTCTAACTGGCAACTATATTTTGAAGAAGGAATTATGTGGGAGGCATTTGGTGAGAAAAAAAAGGCAATTAAAGCATATTATAAAGCATCAAAACTGGCAAAAAAACCATATTCAAAAATCTATTTTTACAAATCAAAAAAATATAATGTAAAAGTAGAAGAAAAAAATTAAAAAGGAGAGAAAAATGCCAGGAAGAGAGTTTTTTGGTGAAGAAGAAATGAAAGAAGTTATTGATGTTATGAAAAGAAAAGTTCTTTTCAGATATGGGTTTGACAAAGAAAGAGAAGGAATATTCAAGGTTTCTGAATTTGAAAATGAGTTTAAAAAATTTATTGGAAGTAAATATGCTCTTGGTGTTTCTTCTGGTTCTGCTGCTTTAAAAGTTGCTCTTGAAAGTTTAAATTTACCAGAAGGGAAAGAAATAATTACTCAATGTTTTACTTTTGTTGCAACAATTGAAGCAATAAAAGAAGGTGGTTTTAAACCAGTTCTTTGTGAAATTGATGAGACACTTAATATGGACCCATCTGACCTTGAAAAGAAAATAAATGAAAATACAGTTGCAATTATACCTGTTCATATGATGGGCTCTGCTGCAAGAATAGAAGAGATTTTGAAAATCGCTAAAGAAAAAAATCTCAAGGTTATTGAAGATAATTGTCAGAGCACAGGGGCTTCATATAAAGGGAAAAAACTTGGCACTTTTGCAGATATAGGATGTTTTTCTTTTGATTATGTAAAAGTTATGACAGCAGGAGAAGGAGGGATGGTTATAACTGATGATGAGAATTTATATAAACAGGCAGAATGGTATCATGACCATGGTCATCCACATCTTCAGGGGGTGGGAAGAGGAGATGAAAAGAAAATGAGGGATGGCTTTAATTTCAGAATGAATGAAATACAGGGAGCGATTGGTCTTGCACAGATAAGAAAATTACCTGAAATAATAAAAAGACAGAGAGAAAATAAAAATAAAATAAAAGAAGGGATAAAAAATATTGAAGGGATTGAGTTTAGAGAAATTCTTGACCCTGACGGTGACATAGCAACTTTTTTAACAATTTATCTTCCAGATAAAGAAAAGGCAGAGAAATTTAAAAAAGAAATTAAGAAAAATGGAATAAATCCGGCAACACTTAATTACTGGCATTTTACAGCAAATGTTGAAATGTGTGGTGGAGAATATCCTGAATCAGAAAAAATTCTTGGAAGGTCAGTTTCTTTTGAAATAAGAGGTATTATGAGTGATGAAGAAATAGAAAAGATGGTGAATGAAATTGAAAAAGTTGCCAAAATGTGTCTTTTTTAACCTACGCTGTTAGAATTTAATCCAGACAATCATTTTTGATTTCCCTCTATTTGCCCAGAGAAAATAAGGAATTGCTTTGAAGTTTTTTCTTTTATACTCAGATGTAGGGTAATTTTTTTCTTTTTCATATAGAGGCAATTTTTTATTTTCTGGATTTAAAACTTTCCCATAAAGTGAAGGTATTCTTATTCCTGAAAAATCTTCAAATTTTTCTTTTAATTTCTGTATTCTTATTTTACAGGAGAAAAGATTTATACCTGGATTATCAATACTTTCAAGACAGTAAACAACAGGACCTTTTTTTATAGCATAACAGTTATTTGTGCTTTCAATTTCAGGATGAGAGATGTAAAAAGGAGGAGAGGTATCAAAATTTATTTTTATTTTATTTCTTTCTTTCCATTTCTTTTTGATCTCATAATATCCACTTTTTGGTTTGTAAATTTCTTTTCCAATTTTTATTTCTGTTTTATCACTCCATACTGGAATTCTTAAGAAAATAGAAAATTTTTCTTCCTTTTTGCATAAGATATCTATTTTAACTTTTCCATCAAAAGGATAATCGGTTTTCTGAATTATTTTGATTTCATTTCCTGAAGGCAGAGTAATTTCACTTTTACTTTCTCCATAAAGATTTATATAAATTCCTTTTTTATTGACAGAGTAAAAATAACCAGGTAATGAAGATAGCATTCTCTGTATATTCGGTGGACAGCAAGTACAATCATACCACTCCTTTCTTATGTGGTTTCCTTTTGTTGAAGCAAGTGGATTTACATAAAAATATTTTTTCCCATCAATTGAGACACCTGAAAGAAAGCCATTATAAAGAGTTGTTTCAAAAAGGTCAAAATATTTACTTTCAGGAAATAAAAGAAACATCCTGAATTGCCACATCATTACCGCAATTGCAGCACAACTTTCAGCATATGCTCTTAAATTTGGAAGTTCATATGCCTCACCAAAACTTTCCCCAAAATATCTTGAACCAATTCCTCCTGTTATATAAACTTTCCTTTCTGCTAAACTCTGCCACAATTTTAAAAGGACTTTCTTATATCTATCATCTCCTGTTTCTGAATAATAATCAGTTGCTCCACTGGCTAAATACATCATTCTTACAGCATGTCCTAAAACTTCTTTAAATTGAAGGAATTTTAAATTTGATAGAACTTTATACTCCTGTTCCATAAAGAATTCTGAAAGATTCAGGTATTTATTTTTCTCTGTAGTTCTGTATAATTCAACAAGAGACATTTCAACTTCTGGATGTCCATCGTTTTCTTCAATTTTTCCTTTCCCAAATTTTTTACAGATATAATCAGCCCATTTTATAGCAATATTTAAAAAATTTTCTTTTCCTGTGCTTCTATAATGGGCTATTGCTGCCTGTATTAAATGTCCACCGCAGTATAATTCATGAGAACTTTCCAAATTTTTAAATCTATATTTTTTATATTCTCCTGTATAAAAGGTATTTATATATCCAGATTTTTCCTGTGTCTTACCTACAAGTTTTATGAGTTTATCAAGAAATTTATCATTTTTCTCATTATAATAATTTTGTAAATCCCAGGAAACACCTTCCATCCATTTATAAAGGTCAGAATCAGTTGCAAGACGCCTTGTTATTTCCCCTTTTTCTGTCCCACTTGCTATTCTGAAATTATCAACTGTACCATGTTTTTCAAAATTTCTATAAAGAGAGGGAATGCTTACTTTCCTATTAACTTCCATTCTTTTTCCAAGGAAACCTGAAACTTTTACATTTGAAATATCTACAGGAAACACTTTACATTTAGATTTTTCCGTAGGATTTATTATTTTTCCTCCCATTTTTCTCCTTTCTTCGCCATGAGGTATTCTACATTATTTTTCTCATAGATACAATTATATATTATGATTTGAAAGGCCTGTTGTGCCTTTCTTTTATGCTCTCGTTTAATCCAGGGAAATCATCCACCTTTTCTCTCAAATTCTCTTTTATCTTTTCTATCTCCTGCTCACTATACGGTAATTCTAACTTTTTCAAGGTCCTCTGTATTTGATTTTTGCTATACCCATTACCTATCAATGAAATTTAAAATTCTTCAAAATCATCTGAACTCCTCTTGTATTCTCTCCTAACAGATATGGTCTGAATTTCCCATTCCTTGTTCTCGGCACCTCTAATCCTAATTTCCCAAATCTTGAAATTAAATCCCTGCTGTAATACCCATTCCCCTTATCCTTCTCTTCTTTCTCTAAATATATCTCCCTCTCACTCACCATAAATTCATTAAACAACTCCTCAAAAAATCTGCATAACCCCATTTTCTCATTATCTTCTATATCAGGAAAAAATTTCTCTACTGTCTTTTCTACTGCCTCTTTCTTACATCTCTCAAATTCTTCCTTACTCAATCTCCATCCTCCCATTTTCCGCTCTCTCTTTATTATATAAGAGATAAAAAATATTAAAAAGAAAGGATTAAAGTTAACTGAAGTGGATAAAGAAGTGCTTTCTCTCTTAGAAATGTTAAATAGTAAAGAAGTTGTTTCTGATGATTTACTGAAAAAAATTAAAGTTTAGCACCATGTAGAGAGAGTGAAAAAGCAGGCAGGATAAGGAAAAAGAAATATCTGAGTAAATTAGTGGCGAAGTTGACTTGACAACTGTCATGTCTCAATTCGTGATATTGACATCTTTTTAAAAATAGATATAATTTTTCATAGTTCTTTTACAAGTGAAGGTGGCTTTAAAAAGTGTAGTCAAAAATGTAGCCAAAATTCTGGAGAAAAGATATAAAAAAGTAAGATTAAACATAACTAAATAAAAAACTCAAAAAACAAGAAAAATAAAGGATTTAAGCAGAGAAAATAGTAAATTTGCCACCTTAGCTCAGCGGAAGAGCGGCGCACTTGTAATCCTATTTTGAGAATTTTGTGAATTCCTTGATATTTCTGTAAATACCAGATTTTTCAATAACTTACAGAAATTTTTTATTTATACCAATTTATATGATTTTATATGATTTTGGACACTGAATGGACACTATTTGGACACCAAAAATTTCTCAATTTTTCCCATTTTTTCCCACTTTTATGACACAAATATGGCACAAAATTTTTAAAATTTTTTCTGAAAGGGTATAATAAAAGAAAGATTTTCTTGAAATAAAAGTAAATATGGTAAAATAAAAAAAATGAAAAAAACAAAAGAAAAAATAGATGTTGTAATAGAGAAACTTGAAGAGATTGAGAATTACCTGAAGAAACTTACAGGATTAATTCCTGAAGAAAGTTT
>JAGGVW010000069.1 GCA_021157805.1 bacterium | reverse complement strand
CTTTTCTTATTTCCTGGATGATAACCAATGAGAAGGAAAATCCTCTTTATAAAAACTTTGACCGTCTTGTTGAAATAGCAAAAAAATATGATGTTACTTTAAGTTTAGGAGATGCTATGAGACCAGGAGGAATAATAGATTCAACAGATACTGTCCAGATAGATGAACTTTTAAATCTCGGGGAATTAACAAAATATGCATGGGAGAAAAATGTTCAGGTTATAATTGAAGGCCCTGGACATATTCCAATTGATGAAATTGAGACAAATGTAAAACTTGAGAAAAAAATATGTAAAGGTGCTCCGTTTTATGTTCTTGGTCCGGTTGTAACTGATATTGCCCCGGGATATGACCATATAACAGGTGCAATAGGTGCTTCAATTGCTGGTTGGTATGGTGCTGACTTTTTATGTTATTTAACTCCTGCTGAGCATATTTCACTACCAGGCCTTGATGATGTAATAAAAGGAGTTATTGCAACAAAAATAGCTGCTCATGTTGCAGACATTGGGAAAGGGATAAAAGGAGCAAAGGAAATTGACTACAAGATGGATGTTTACAGAACAAAAAGAAAATGGGATAAAGAAAAAGAAGTATCTCTTTTCCCTGATAGATTTGAAAAAATGCATAAAAAATATGAAAAAACAGATAGAGATGTTTGTACAATGTGTGGTAAATACTGTGCAATAAAATTAGTTGAAAAATATCTTGGCTCAAAAGTAATTTTTTAAAATGAGAAGAATAAGAAAATATGGAGAGGGTGTTTTAAGAAAAAAAAGTAGAGAAGTAAAAAATATAGATGATAAATTGATAAAGTTGATTGAGAGTATGAAAAAAACAATGATTTATTATAAAGGAGTTGGACTTGCTGCTGTTCAAATAGGAATTTTAAAAAGAGTTTTTGTTGCTTTAAATCTGGAAACAAATAAAATAATAACTGTCATAAATCCAGAAATTGTTGATAGAAATGGAGAAGAAATTGATATGGAAGGTTGTTTAAGTTTTCCTGAAATTTATTTCTCAATTAAAAGACCTAAAAAAATAACTGTAAAAGGAATAAATGAAAAAGGGGAAGAAATAATAGTTGAAGGAAGAAATCTTTTAGCAAGATGTTTTTCCCACGAAATAGACCATCTAAATGGGATTTTAATTATTGACTATGCTACTGAAGAAGAAAAAAAATACTGGGAAGAGAGATTAAAAAAATTAACTTCTGAAAAATGATACCTGATTATTTAATTTCCTTTAATTCAGAAAAATTACATAGTGAAGAAACTGATTTCCTGATAATTGGTTCTGGTGTGGCTGGATTGAGAGCGGCTCTTGAATTAAAAAAGTTCAAAACAATTATTGCTCTAAAAAATGGTATTGAAGAAACATCTTCCTATAACGCTCAGGGAGGAATAGCAGTTGTTTTAAGTTCAGAAGATAAAAAAGAAGACCATATAAAAGACACTCTTAAAACTGGCTGTGGAATTTCAGACAAAAGAGCAGTTGAAATACTTGTAAAAGAAGGTAAAGAAAGAGTAAAAGAATTGATAAAAATGAATTTTGAATTTGATAAAGAAAATGGGAAATTCCATTTTACTCTTGAAGGAGGACATTCCAGACCAAGAGTTTTACATTCAGGAGGTGATTTTACAGGAAAAAGTTTAACTACCTTTCTTTATAAAAAAATTTTATCTTACCCGAACATAAAAATTTTACATTCTTTATTTTTAATTGACCTTCTTGTGAAAGAAAACAGAGTTTACGGAGGAATTTTTTTAGATACTGAAAAGAAAAAAATATTTATTATAAAATCAAAAGGTGTAATTTTAGCAACAGGAGGAGCAGGAAATATTTATCAGGAAACTACAAATCCAGCCAGTATTACTGGTGATGGGATAGCAATTGCTTATAGAGCAGGGGCTGCTCTTTCAGATATGGAATTTGTTCAGTTTCATCCAACAACTTTTTATATGGCAGGTGCTCCAAGATTCTTAATTTCTGAAAGTGTAAGAGGAGAAGGAGGAATATTAAGAAATTCAAAAGGTGAAAGATTTATGTTCAAATACCATAAAGATGGAGAACTTGCTCCGAGAGACATAGTTGCAAGAGCGATAATTGATGAAATGAAAAAAACATCTTCAAACTGTGTTTATCTTGACTTAACCCATCTTAAAAAAACATATATCAAAAAAAGGTTTCCACATATTTCAAAATTCTGTATTGCTTATGGTATAGATATCAAAAATGACTTCATTCCAGTAAGACCTTCTGCTCATTATTTTATTGGAGGAATTAAGACAGACCTATGGGGACAGACAAACATAAAAAATCTTTTTGCCTGTGGAGAAACTGCTTCTACAGGAGTTCATGGAGCAAATCGTCTTGCAAGTAATTCTCTTCTTGAAGGACTTGTTTTTGGAGCAAGATGCGGGAAAAAAATAATAGAAGTTTGCAGTGGTAAGAAAAACAAAAATATAAAATTTAAATATAAATTCCCTCAAAAAGCAGACATACTTATTGATAAATATGATTTAAAAAGGTCTATTAGAAGTTTAATGTGGAGAAATGTTGGTATAGAAAGAGAAGAGAAACAACTTAAATATGCATATGAAAAATTGAAAAACTGGGAAAAATATGCTTTTTTGAAAGAGTTTTATGATAAAGATGGATTTGAAGCATTAAATATGCTAATAGTTGCTAAATTAATAACATATTCTGCTCTTAAAAGAAGAGAGAGCAGAGGAACACATTACCGAGTTGATTATCCATTTTCTGATGATAAAAACTGGAAAAAACACATTTTTCATACCAGGACCAGGTCCTCCAAACCAGGTCCTCGGAAAATTTAAAGGGGTTAGAAATTGATAAAAGATAGAGTGAAAGAGAAAAAGCAGAAACCAGAAGAAAGAAGGAAAAATTTTAATGAAGTTTCTTTTGGATATACAAAAGAAGAAGCGATTGAAGAAGCGAAAAGGTGTTTACAATGTAAAAAAGCACCCTGCGTAAGTGGATGTCCTGTTGGAATTAACATACCTGCTTTTATTAAAGAACTACAAAAAGGAGATATTCAGAAAGCACTTGAAATAATTTATGGTAAAAATTTACTTCCTGCTATATGCGGAAGGGTTTGTCCTCAAGAAACACAATGTGAACTTGTATGTACACTTAACAAAATTGGAAAACCAATTGCAATCGGGAAACTTGAAAGATTTGCTGCTGACTATGGAAAACAGATATATAAATGTAATTTTAAGAAGAGAAAGGAAATAAAAGGGAAAAAAGTAGCAATTATTGGTTCTGGTCCTGCTGGATTAACCTGTGCTTCCGAACTTGCAAAATGTGGAGTGAAAGTTACTATATTTGAAGCGTTACACTTACCAGGGGGAGTTTTAACTTATGGAATACCTGAATTTCGTCTTCCAAAATCAATTGTTTTTAAAGAAATTAACTTCCTTAAAAAAATAGGAGTTGAGATAAAAACTGATATAATTATCGGGAAAACACTTACAATTGAAGACCTCCTTAAAGAAGGATATGAAGCAATATTTGTTGGGACAGGAGCAGGGCTTCCTTCTTTTATGGGTATTCCTGGAGAAAATTTATTAAGGGTTTATTCTGCAAATGAGTTCCTTACAAGAGTGAATTTGATGAAGGGATATAATTTCCCTGAATATGATACTCCTGTTATGGTGAGTAAAAAAGTTGCTGTGATTGGTGGTGGAAATGTAGCAATGGATTCAGCAAGAAGTTCATTAAGATTGGGAGCAGATGAAGTTGCTGTTCTTTATAGAAGGACTGAGAAGGAGATGCCAGCAAGAAGAGAAGAATATGAAAATGCAATTGAAGAGGGGATAAAGTTTATTTTTCTGGTTCAACCAATTGAAATAATCGGAGATGAAAATGGATATGTAAAGGGAATAAAAGTAATACATAATAAACTTGGTCAACCAGATGAAAGTGGAAGAAGAAGACCTGTCCCAATTCCAGGAAGTGAGGAAATTTTACCATTTGATACAGCTATTATTGCGATAGGTCAGAAACCAAGTCCACTTATACCACAAACTTATAAAAAACTAAAAACAGGGAGAAAAGGAAATATTGAAGTTAATCCAGAAACCTGTGAGACAAATGTTCCCGGGATTTTTGCAGGTGGAGATATAGCAACAGGAGCAGCAACAGTTATAAGTGCAATGGGGATGGGAAAAAAAGCAGCAAAAAGTATAATTGAATATCTTTCTACAAAAAACTCTTATAAAAAATGAAAGTCCTTATAACAGGGAGTGAAGGTAATATCGGAAGTGATGGATTTATAAACTATTTTAAAAAAATTTTCAATGGAACAGTCTATCTTACAGATATAAAAGGAAAAAGGAAAAATAATTTTTTCAAAGTTGATTTAACAGATGAAAAACAATTAAAAAAACTACCAAAAAATATTGATATTATAATTCATATGGCATCCATAGGGCTTCCGACAAAAATTCAGAATATATATAG
>JAGGVW010000133.1 GCA_021157805.1 bacterium | reverse complement strand
ATGTTGAAGAATACCTTTACAGTGCAATGGAAGATTTTGTTATAGATATAATGATTGGAGAAGGACCAAAAGCAAAATCAGTAAAAATTCCTGTAAAACCATTTACACTTATTGGAGCGACTACAAGAATAGGTCTTTTAACTTCACCTTTAAGAAATAGATTTGGAATTTTACATCGTCTTGATTACTATTCAAATTCAGAAATTGAAAAAATTATAAAAAGGTCTGCTAGAATTCTTAATATTGAAATAACAGATGAAGGGGCAAAAGAAATAGCAAAAAGGTCAAGAGGAACTCCAAGAGTTGCCAACCGTCTTTTAAGAAGAGTAAGAGATTTTGCACAGGTTAAAGGGAAAGGAATAATAGACAAAGAAATAGCAGTTTATTCATTGAACCAGATGGATGTAGATGAGGAAGGGCTTGATGAGATGGATAAGAAAATTCTTGAAGTTATAATAACAAAGTTCAATGGAGGTCCTGTTGGAATAAAAAGTATTTCAATAGCAGTTGGAGAAGAACCATCTACAATTGAAGAAGTTTACGAAAGTTTTCTTGTAAGAAAAGGGTTTCTGAAAAAAACACCACAGGGAAGGGTTGCCACCTATTCTGCCTATAAACACCTTGGATATGATAAAAAAGGTGATAACGATAATAATGCCCTTCTTTAATAAAAAATGAGAATTAAAATAAAATTATCTTCAGAAAAAGAAATTACCCTCCCCTTTTCTTACAATTACATTTTGCAGAGTTTTATATATAGAAATTTGAATATTATATTAAGTAACTTTCTACATGAGAAAGGATATCTTTATGAAAAAAGGAGTTTTAAACTTTTCACTTTCTCAAGAATATCTGGAAAATTCAAGAGAGAAAATAAAAACTTTATTTTCACTCCCCCTGTTTTTCTAACAGTTTCTTCTCCAAAAGAAGAAATTTTAGAAAGTTTTGCTGAAACAATTGTGAAAAAGAGTATATTTAGTTTAAGTAATAATATTGTTTATGTAGAAGCAGTGGAAGTTCAATTTTATCCTGATTTTTCAAAACAGGAATATGAAATAAAAATGCTTTCCCCTGTCACTGTCTATTCAACATTGAAAAGTAAAAATGGAAAGAAAAAAACTTATTACTATTCCCCAACTGAAAAGGAATTTCAGAAATTAATAGGAGAAAACCTTAAAAAGAAATATTTTTTAATTTATCAAGAGAAAGCAGAAATAAACAATTTTGAAATTCAGCCCATTGGTTTAAAAACTTCAAACCTCAAAATAATAAATTACAAGGGAACAGTTATAAAAGGATGGATGGGCAAATTCAAAATAAGAGGGGAAAAAGAAGTTTTGAAAGTTGCTTATGACTGCGGAATAGGAAGCAAAAATCCTCAAGGTTTCGGCTGCTTTGAAATTTCCCACACCGGTAGTGGCAAAACTCTTAATACATAAAAGATTGAAAATTTTATAAAGGTAGAGGAGAATTTAAAGAAGTTATTTTTGAAAAATATCTTAAAAAGGGGGAAGGAAATGCCAAAAAGAAAAGTAAAAATAAAGATGGATGACCTTCTTGAGTATTTTGAAGAAGGTAGTTATGAAGTTCAGTACTTTCTTGATATAGAAAAGGGTGAAATTATTACTTTAATGGAATGGGATGAAGATGAAAAGTTAAGAGAAGAAATTGAATTTGGAGGAGAAAGATATATTTTACTACCTGAACAGGACTCAAGAGTGGGATACAGAGATATGGTTGATTTTACCGAAACAGTAGAAGACCAGAATTTACAGGAAAAACTATGGATTGCTCTTGATGGTAAAGGTGCTTTCAGAAGATTTAAGGATGTTCTGTATAATTATCCTGAAGAAAGAGAAAGATGGTTTAATTTTCAATATGAAAAGAAAAAATCCCGACTTCTTAAGTGGCTAGAAGATAAAGAAATAGAGATTGAAGAACCTAAAGAAAATTAAAATTCTCCAATTCCTCTTATTTTTCTTTAACGGGTAATCCTTTTGTAGACAGAGGAATATATGCAATTGAAGCATATTACAATAAAAGTTTTTCTTCCTTAACACCTGAAGATTTAAAAAAGAAATATAAGAAGATTACATTTACTCTACATACCCTAAATATATTGAGATATTTTCTTGAGTATATTAAAATATTAAAAAATTCAATAGGGAAAAAATTAAAAAAATGTGTTGAAAATGAAAAATTTTATAACATTCAGTCAAAATCAAACAAAAGAGTTTTCTGTGAATGTTGAAAAAGATGAAATTAGAAAATTGCTCCACCAGATATTTAACTCTTTTTTATTCACTAAATGGGGTTATATAAAACCAGAGAGTTTAATTTCAATCAGATATTTTTTGAGAAAGGAACGTTTCACTCAGTATTGTAATCTTATTCAATCTGTCCCAGAAGGATTAAAAAGGTGTCAGGAATCGGATAGAAGATTGATTGAGAATGTTATAAGAAAAAAGAGCCCCTGTTTCCATTACTGTCACGCAGGACTGGTTGATTTTGCTTTCCCTGTTCAATTCTCGAATGGTTTAATTCCAATTATTGGAGGACAATTGCTTTTCCATCCTTGTTCTGAAAAAGAAAGAGAAGAATTACTTGATAAAATTAAAGATTTACCATTGGAGAGGAATCTTTTGAGAAAAGCATTGGAGAATGTTCCAATTATTCCATTTAAAACAATTAAAAGTATTATTGCTTTCATAATGACTATTTTAGAACAATTTCCGGAAAAAGAATCTATCAAAATCATTAGTGAAATTTCAGGTCAAAAAATTTCCAAATATGAGAAAATTGAAAAAATAATTGCTTTCTTGAAGGCACACTATAAAGAAAACTTTTCTATAAAAGAATTATCCGACAAAATTGGAATTTCACCATATTATCTTTCACACCTTTTTAAAAAAGAAATGGGGATTTCTGTAATGAAATATAGAGATTATCTTAGAATAATTACTGCAAAAGAAATGTTACAAAATACAAATTTGACAATCACCAATATTGCATTTTCTTTGGGATGGAATGATAGTAACTATTTTAGTTATATTTTTAAAAAAGAGACAGGGCTTTCACCGTCAAATTTCCGAAAAACCCACCTTAAAAGCAATATTTTATAGGTTTTAAAGCAATGAACTTAAGGCAAATCAGAAAAAAAAATTGTAAATTCAATATATGAGAATTTTAGCGATTGGAGCACATCCTGACGATTTAGAAATTTATTGTGGGGGAACACTGGCAAAATTTTGTCAGAAAAAAGATTCTGTAACAATGGTTTATATTTGCCAGGGTGACAAAGGTGGAATTTCTACAGGAAAGATAAAACTTTCTGAAATAAGAAGAAAAGAAGCAAAAAAGGCGGCGAAAATTATTGGAGCAAAATCAATTTCTTTAAATTTCAAAGATAGCGAAATATTCTCTACTATGGAAATTCGGAAAGCAGTTATTGATTTAATCAGAGAGGTAAAACCAGAATTAATACTTACTCACTCTCCTTTTGATTATCATAGTGACCATAGAATTACAGGTCAAGTGGTAACAGATGCTGCTTATATTGCAAGTTCTAAAGGTTTTAAGACGAAAAATCCACCGCTTTCTTATATTCCTGTTGTTTATTACATGGATACTTTTGCAGGGATTAATTTTCAACCCACTGAATATGTAGATATTAGTGAATTCATTGAGAAAAAGATAGAAATGATTAAGTGTCATAAAAGTCAACAATATCATTTAGAAAAAAGGGGAGGGATTAATATTATAGAGATGGTT
>JAGGVW010000225.1 GCA_021157805.1 bacterium | reverse complement strand
TACTTAAATTTATCTCTTTTACTCTTTTCATATTCTGAAACAAATTTTAGAAAAATGTTATTGCTCATTTTTATAATAATTAACAACATCTTCAATTATATCATTTAGAGAATATTTCAATTCAAAATTAATAATATTTTTAATTTTTGAAACATCAGGAATTCTTCTTTCCATATCCTCAAAACCAGAAGAATAAACAGTTTCAGGATTTATAAATTTTATTTCTGAATTACTTCCTGTTATATTTTTAATTTTTAATGCAAGGTCCCTTATTTTAATCTCTTCTGTGCTTCCAATGTTGTAAACATTTCCATATGCGTTTTCTTTTTCTATAAGTTTTAATAATGTTTCTACAACATCTTTTACATGAATGAAACATCTTGTCTGGTTTCCTGTGCCGAAGACGGTTATCGGTTCATTATTCAATGCCTGTTTTACAAACTTTGGAATTACCATTCCATATCTGCCTGTCTGTCTTGGCCCAACAGTATTAAATAACCGGACAATTATTACAGAGAGGTTTTTTTCTTCTTTATATGCGAAAGAGAGAAATTCATCTATTGCTTTTGAGCAGGCATAACTCCATCTTTTCTTTTTTGTAGAACCAATTACAATATCAGCATCTTCACTGAAAGGAACATTTTTGTTTTTTCCATAAATTTCTGATGTGGAGGTTATAAGAACTCTTTTTTTATAAGCGACGCAACTTTTCAGAACATTGTGAGTTCCAAGAATATTGATAAGAAGTGAATCAATTGGATTTTCCATAACTCTTTTTACACCAACCACAGATGCAAGGTGAAAAACAAAATCACTTTTTTTTACAAGTTCCTCTGTGATAGAGATGTTTAATACAGTATCTATATAGAGATGAAAATTTTTATTCTTCAGAAAATTTTTTACATTCTTCAAACTACCTGTTGAAAGGTCATCAAGAACAAAAACTTCCTCTCCTTTTTTAAGAAGTTCTTCGCAAAGATGAGAGCCAATAAAACCTGCTCCTCCAGTTATTAAAACTTTCATTTTTGTCTTAACCAAACTTTTTTTTAAAAAATTTCTCAAACCATCTGTATGTTTCTTCAAGTCCCTTTTCAATATTTACTTCTGGTTTCCACCTTACTTCTTTCTTTATTTTTTTAATTGACAAACAACTTCTTTCTATATCTCCTTCTTTTTTTTCTGTATAAACAACTTTTACATCTTTACCACTTATTTTTTTTAAATAATCTAAAATCTGGTTTACACTTGTTTCTTTCTCTGTGCCAACATTGAAAATACCGTTGATATTTTTTTCAAAACATAATAAATTTGCTTTTACAACATCATCAACAAAAACAAAATCTCTTGTCTGATTTCCACTTCCATAAATTGTACAGTTAGTTCCTTTAAGAATCTTGCCTATAAAAATAGCAATTACTCCTGCTTCTGCATAGGGATTTTGACGGGGTCCATAAACATTACCATATCTCAATGCAACATATTCAAGATTGTTAAAATAAGCATAATAATTCAAATATTTTTCTACGGTTAACTTCGAAATACCATAAGGAGAAAGAGGATAAGGGATTACATTTTCCGGAGTTGGGATAACATTTGTTTCTCCATATATTGCTCCACCTGTTGAAGAAAAAATAAATTTCCTCCCTTTTCCATATTTTAAAAAATTTGTAATAATATTTATTGTTCCATTAACATTTACATCTACATCAAAAGAAGGATTTTCAACTGACTTTCTAACATTTATCTGTGCAGCAAAATGAAAAACAGCATCAAATTTTTCCTTTTTAAAAATATCAGCAATTTTTTCATCTCTTATATCAAGATTATAAAATTTTGCTTTAGTATTCAGATTTTTTTCATTGCCTGTTGAAAGATTATCTACAATACAAACATCATATCCTGAATTTATTAGTTTATCTACGGTATGGCTACCAATAAAACCTGCTCCTCCAGTTATTAGAACTTTCATTTTTACTTTTTTTGAATTATTTTTTTCTCTTATTTTTTTAATTTTATAATAAAAATTTGACAAAATAAAATAGTATATTTTAATATTAAAGAAAGTTAATGTCAAAAAATAATGAAAGGAGGTGAGAGAGAATGGCGGTGAAGAAAAAGAAAACTACTAAAAAGACAGCAAAGAAAGCAAAAGGAAAGAAGACAGCAGCCAAAAAAACAGCCAGGAAGAAAACTACAAAAAAAACAACTAAGAAAAAAACTGCTAAAAAAACAAAAAAGAAAAAATGAGAAGGAAAAAAAGAAAATTAAGATGGCGTTCAAAAAGAGCTAATCATAGAAAAAAACCCACGATGGGTTAAGGTTGAAAAAGAGAAGCAATTAATATGTTTTTTAAATAAAAAGAGAACTTACTGATGTCTCAAGATGTATTCTTTTAATCGCTTCTCCTAGTAAATTTGAAACACTTAATATTTTAAATTTAGAAGGTAATGAGGAATGAGGAATTGTATCTGTGATAATAATTTCTTTTAGTTTGGATTTTTCCAGCTTTTCTATCGCACTTCCAGCAAAAACGCCATGAGAAGCACATCCATAAACTTCCAGTGCTTCATTTTTTAATAATATTTCTGCTGCTTCTATAATTGTTCCACCTGTTGAAATTAAATCATCCACAATGATTGCTGTTTTTCCCTTTACATTACCAATAACATGCATCATTTCTACCTTATCTGGTCCCTCTCTCCTTTTATCAACTATAGCAAGTGAGGCATTGAGCCGCTTTGCAAAAGCTCTTGCCATTTTTACTCCTCCAACATCTGGTGCTACAACTACTGGTTCCTTAAAATTTTTCCCTTTCAGATATTCAATTAACACAGGAGCGGCAAATAAATGGTCAACTGGTATATCAAAAAAACCCTGAATTTGAGGAGCATGTAAATCAATTGTTAAAACTCTATTTGCTCCTGCTGAAACAAGGAGATTGGCAACAAGTTTTGCTGTGATTGGAACTCTTGGTTGGTCCTTTCTATCCTGTCTTGCATATCCGAAATAGGGTAAAACAGCCGTTATTCTTCTCGGAGATGCCCTTCTTGAAGCATCAAGAATTATAAGTAATTCCATAAGGTTTTCATTTACAGGTGGACAGGTTGATTGTATTATAAAAACATCCTTTCCTCTTATATTTTGTTCAATTTTCACACATATTTCACCAT
>JAGGVW010000117.1 GCA_021157805.1 bacterium | reverse complement strand
GGTAATATATGTATGGACCAGACCCTTATTGATGTAAGCGGGAAAAATGTAAGAATAGGGGATAAAATACAGATATTTGGAAGTAATTTTGAAATTGAAGAAATGGCAAAAATCGGTGGAACTGTTCCTCAAGAAATTTTATGTGGTTTTGGTAGCAAAAGAATGGTAAAGGTTTAT
This sequence comes from bacterium, assembly GCA_021157805.1. The sequence goes on along the minus strand of JAGGVW010000117.1, from coordinate 7,016 downwards.
AAAAATGGATAAAATAGAAAGTTTGAGAAAAGAAATTGAAAAATATCTTGATAAATACTTGCCTTCTGAAAAAAGTTCTCCATCCATTTTACATAAGGCAATGAGATATTCTGTTTTTTCAGGTGGGAAAAGATTAAGACCTTTAATAATTTTACTTGTTGGGGAGATTCTGGGAGTTAATAAGAAAAAATTGATACCATTTGCCTGTGGAATTGAACTTATTCATAATTTCTCTTTAATTCATGATGACCTTCCAGCAATGGATAATGATGATTACAGAAGAGGGAAATTAACCTGCCATAAGAAATTTGGAGAAGATATTGCAATTCTTGCTGGTGATGCTCTTATTGCTCTTGGATTTAAACTTATTTCAGAGACAAATTGTGTCCCACTTATAAAATTTGTTGCAGATGCGATTGGTTCAGAAGGAATGGCAGGTGGACAGGTTCTTGATATGATTTATAAAAACAGAAAGATTGATAAAAAAACAAAAAAAGAGATAGATGAGAAAAAAACAGGGAAACTTTTTGAGGTTTGCTTTTCAGGTCCCTGTTTTTTCAAAAAAATAAGAAAAGAGAAAAAGAAACTTCTTGAAACAATTGCTAAAAACTTTGGTATCGCTTTTCAGATAAGGGATGATATTGAGGATAAAGAAGGAAATATTGAAGAATTAAAGAAAAAATTACACTCAATTTATAGAAAATTAAAGAAAGATATTGAATTTTTTGGTAAAAAAGGGATTTATCTTTCCTGTCTTTTTGACAAATTATATAAAATATATTAAAACTCTCCTTATTTAAGAAGCAATTACAAAAAGGAGAGAAAAATGGCAAAAATTGCTTTTATAGGAGCAGGTAGTTTTGGATTCACAAGAGGACTTGTGAGAGATATACTTTCTTTTCCACTTTTAAGGGATTCTACAATATCTTTAATGGATATAGACGAGGAACGACTTAAATTTTCAAAAATTGCTGTAGAAAAGATTATTGAAGAAGGAAAGTATCCTGCAAAAATTGAAGTTACAATGGATAGAAGGAAAGCGTTAAAAGGGGCTGATGCTGTTTTATGCACCATTCTTGCAGGGGGAGTTAATATATGGAGGTATGATGTTGAAATACCAAAAAAGTATGGAGTTGATTTTTGTGTTGGAGACACAAGGGGAATTGCAGGAATTTTTAGAGCATTAAGAACCATACCAGTTATGTTAGATATCTGCAGAGATATTGAAAATTTATGTCCTCATGCGATTCTTCTAAATTATACCAACCCTATGGCTATGTTGTGCAGAGCAATGCAGAAAGCAACTTCAGTCAAAGTTACTGGTCTATGTCACAGTGTTCAAGGAACAGCCGAAATGCTTACCAGATGGATAGGAGCAAAACCTGAAGAGATAACTTATGTCTGTGCAGGAATAAATCATCAGGCATGGTATATTGAATTTAAAAAGAATGGAAAAGATGCATATCCACTTATAAGAAAAGCAATAACCGAAAATGAAGAGATATATAAAGAAGAAATAGTTAGAAACGAAATGTTTCTGGCACTTGGTTATTATGTAACTGAATCAAGCGGACACAATTCAGAGTATAACTGGTGGTTCAGAAAAAGACCATATCTAATTGAAAAATATTGCAAACCTGGAACTGGTTGGAATCCAGGAGAGTATGCTTACATCCTTAATGAATATTTAAAAAGAGAAGATACATGGAAAGATGCTATTAAAAATTGGCTTAAAGAACCAGTTGATTTAAAAAGAGGGAAAGAATACGCTGCTTATATAATAAACGCTTATATGGGAGGAGAGCCATATATTTTTAATGGAAATGTTCCAAACGAAAACATTATTCCAAATCTTCCTTACCGGGCATGTGTTGAAGTCCCAGTTTGTGTTTCAAAAGGGGATTTTAAACCTTTACATATTGGTCCACTTCCTCCTCAATGTGCTGCTTTAAATAATCTCAATATTGCAGTAGAAGAGATGGCAGTTGAAGGTGCTCTAACAGGAAATGCCGAATTGGTTTATTATGCTGCTTGTTATGACCCTCTTTCTGCAAGTGTTCTTTCACTTAGAGAAATAAAGAAAATGGTCAAGGAGATGTTTGAAAAAAATAGGGATTATTTACCCCAGTTTAAAAGTATAGAATTTTAAAAAAGACCAAACCGGGTTTGGACTTAAGACTAAGAAAACTTGAAAATAGAAAAGAAAGATAAAAAAGATAGGTTAAAAAGCTTCTTATGTCTGTCGAATTTTAGTTTACTGAAGAAATTGACAAACCTTCTCCTTTGTGTTTTAATAAAAAAACAACAGGGGGTGAGAAATGAAACGATTTTTATATGTTTTAGGTTTCATAATTCTTCTTTCTTCAACATATGCAATTGAGAAATTTGGATATAGAGTATCAAAAGAAGATGCTTTCCTCTATACACAGGGGAATATATATTTAATTCAGTCATCAAGTATAGTTTGTGGTGGAAATATGCTTTATTTCGCTGCAAGAGATTTTACTAACAAAAAAGACCTTCTTGTTGTAAAAACGGAAAAGGTTGAGGTTGTTGCAGATGAAAAAAATAGGAAGGTTGTAAAACTCACATTTTCCCTTGAAAGCAAGAAAAAAATCTGTCCTGAATACAAACTTATTGTTTATGGAGAAATAAGAAAAGAATTTCCTTTTCTTGCAATTTACTCAAAATTCCTATATCTTGGAAAAGAAAGACACCTCTGTGGGATAAACTGGGGACTTTCTTCTGCTTATGAGAAATTTAAATATTACACAATACCGAAAAAAGGGAAACCAAAAACATTTAAACTTGTAAAAACAAGAAGAACAAAAATAGGACATGCAAACTGGATTTTTGTAAATAATGGTAAAGGAGTAGGTGCAGGACTTATTGCTCCTGCTGTTATTCTCGGGAAAGGAGAGGACTTTATATTTGTTAATAGTGTCCCGCCTAAAAAGAGAATTAAAAAAGGTGAATCCATTGATGTTTTTATGATATTTATGCCAATAAACAAAAACTGGAAGATACTTCCTGAACTTTTTGATAAAATAAAAGGAATTAAATGGGAATATAAATGAACTAAATCAGGAGGTAAAAATGGCAATACCTGAAGAGAAAAGAAGAGAAATAATTGAAGAAGAAGAACTACGAGCAAAAGTTCGACTGAAATATGAACAAAAATCTTCAGGAATAGCAGGAGTTCTTTCAACTGTTGTCCCGGGACTTGGGCAGATTTATAATGGCCAGTTTGGAAAAGGCACCTTTTTTTCATTTACAGTTTTGTTAGGTCTTATTTTACTTTCTACTGGGATTACTTTCTGGGTGAAAGGCACACCATCTTTCAATAGAGAAGGAACATCAATTGTTCAATCAGAGGAAGAACAACCAATTCAGATGGATGAAAGTGGGGTTGTTATTGAAGAAAATCAAAAGGAACCAGAAGAAAAACCCCAACTGAAGCAGGTGAATATACCAAAATTACCTGCTTCTTTAACATTAGGTGGACTTATTTTACTCCTTTCAGGATGGAGTTTTGCTATAAAAGATGCTATAAAAACAGCAAAATTACTCAATATAAGTTATCCTTAAGAGCACTTTTTGAGAGAATAAATAAGATTACATATTTCAGAAGACATATCAAAATTACTCACAAAAACACAACCGGTCGTAATAAGTTTAACAGGAGCGAAATTTAATATTCCTTTAATACCTGCTTTAATAAGAATATTACAAACATTCTGGGCGTGTTCTCTTGGAACACATATAAGAGCAATTTCTATTTTTTCATTTTTTATAAACTCTTCAATTTCTGAAATATCTCTTATTAAAATATTCGAAATCTTCTTGCCAATCTTTTCAGGGTTATTATCAAAAGCGCCAACAATTTCAATATTCATATCTGAAAAGCCAGGGTATTCAATTAAAGCAGACCCAAGTTTACCAGCTCCAATAATAATAATTTTAACTTTTTTATCAATACCAATAATTCCCTTAATTACTTTTATCAACTTTCCAATGTCATAACCAACTCCTCTTTTCCCAAATTCACCAAAAAAAGAAAGGTCTTTCCTGAACTGTGTGGAAGGAATATTTAATGCATTCATAATATTTGACGATGAAATTATTCTTATCCCTTTTTCATAAAGCAATTCAAGATATCTCAAATAAACTGCAAGACGCCTTATTGTTTCAGATGATACATGCTTTCCCTTCATTTTTAAGCTCTTGATTTACCCCCTGAAATATTTATAACTGTTCCCGTTATATAACCTGCCATTCCAGATATAAGGAATAAAACAACATCTGCAACTTCTTCAAGTTTACCAGCTCTCCTCAATGGGATAGAAACTCTTTCATAACTGGCTCTCAATTGCTCAACAGTTATTCCTCTTGTATATGCAAGAGCTCTTTCATATTCAGGAGTTCTTAAAGCAGTTGGCTCAAGTATCCCAGGAGCAATACCTACCACTCTTATATTATATTTTCCCAGTTCTTTTGCCCAACTTCTTGTAAAAGAATACAGAGCTGCTTTTGTTGCTGCATAAACACTCTGTCCCTCTGAACCCTCAAGTCCGCTTTCAGAAGCAACATTTAAAATTACACCTTTTCTCTTTTTTATCATCTCTCTTGCTACTTCCTGTGCACAGAAAAAGGCACCTTTTTGATTAACTGCAACTATCTTATCAAAAATATCTTCAGTAACTTCCTCCTTTCCATTTGGGTCAACAAGTAATCCTGGAATATTTATTCCAGCATTATTTACAAGAGCATCTATTTTATCAAATTTATCCATCACAATTTTCACCATATTCTCAACTTCACTCTTCCTTGTAACATCCATTTTTACAAATAAAAGATTTTTATCTTTAAAATTTTCTTCCATCTCTTTTCCTGCTTTCTCATTAATATCAGCAATAATCACTGTTGCATCTGCCTCAATTAATTTTAAAGCAATACTTCTCCCAATTCCAAGACAACCTCCAGTAATAATAACAACTTCATCTTTCAGAGATATTCCAACCATCTTTCAATCCTTTTTTATTCACTCCTGTAAAAAATATTGACTTTCTTCTTATTAAAAGATATTATGATATAATTATAACTTATAACTTAAAAAAGGGAAAGTTATGGAAAAATTCAAAGTTCCTGTGGAAAAACTGAAGAAAGTATGTAATATTAATAGTTTCTCATTTAAAACAACTGAAGAAATCCCACCTCTTGAAGGGATAATAGGACAGGAAAGAGCAAAAAAAGCCCTTGAGTTTGGGTTAAAAATAAAAAGTAATGGATACAATATATATGTTTCAGGGGTTTCAGGAACTGGAAGAACAACATCTGTTGAACAGGCAATAAAAAAACTTGCTGAAAGTCAACCAGTTCCTGATGACTGGGTTTATGTTTACAACTTCACAAACCCTGACACTCCAAAAGCATTAAGATTTCCACCAGGTAAAGCAAATATATTCAAAAAAGATATGGATAGTTTAATAAATGACCTGAAACTTGAAATTCCAAAGGTTTTTGAAGGTGAAGTTTACCTTGAACATAAAAACCAGATACTCAAAGAATTTCAGAATAAAAGAAATGCTCTTCTTGATCAACTTGAAGAGTCAGCCAAAAGGGCTGGCTTTCAAATAAAGCAAACACCTTCTGGAATTCTATTTATCCCAACTGTTGAAGGTAAACCACTTTCTGAAGAGGAAATGGAGCAATTAACAGAAGAAGCAAAAGAAGAGATAAGAAAAAAGCAGGAATTACTGTATGAACAACTTGATGAAATTTTAAGACAGATAAGACAGTTTGAGAAAGATACAAAACAAAAATTATCACAACTTGAAAAGGATACTGCGAAATATATTCTAACCCCTAAAATTGAAGAACTTAAGGAAAAATATATAAAGCAGAAAGAAGTAATTGAATACCTTGAAGAAGTTGAGAAAGATATAGTTGAAAATGTGGATGAATTCAAAGAGAAAAAAGAAGTTGAAATATTACCCGGTTTGAAACTGCCTGAAAAAGAACCATCACTTTTTAAATATAGAGTAAACGTTTTAATTGATAATTCAAAAACAAAAGGAGCGCCTGTTGTAAAAGAAACAAATCCAACCTGCTATAATCTTTGCGGTAGGATTGAATACAGACCTCAGTTTGGAGCAATGGTAACTGATTTTACAATGATAAAACCAGGTGCTTTACATAAAGCAAATGGTGGATATTTAATACTTCAAGTTCTGGATGTTTTAAAAAACTATTTTTCCTGGGAAACATTGAAAAGAGCACTTAAAAATAAACAGATAATAATTGAAGATTTAAATGAACAATTCCGACTTATAAATACTCCAACTTTAAGACCAGAGCCAATTCCTCTTGAAACAAAAGTAATCCTTATAGGACAACCAATTTTTTATTATCTTCTTTTCCATTATGATGAAGATATGAAAAAGTTATTCAAAGTTAAGGCAGATTTCAGCACTTTGATGGATAGAGATAAACAGGGCTTAAAGGATTACGCTTCATTTATAAGTAAAATATGTAGAGAAGAAGGGCTTAAACATTTTGATAAATCAGCAGTTGCCAGAATAATAGAATATGGTTCAAGAAAAGTGGAAGACCAGACAAAACTGACAACAAGATTTATTGAGATTGCAGATATCATTAGAGAATCAAATTTCTGGGCAGAAACTGAAAACTCTGAAATAGTTACAGAAAAACATGTGAAAAAAGCACTTGATGAAAAGATTTACAGGTCAAACCTCATTGAAAAGCGTATTGAAGAGTTGATTAAAGAAGGAACTATAATGGTTGATGTTGATGGAGAAAAAGTAGGGCAAATTAATGGACTTTCTGTAATTACACTTGGTGATTACAGTTTTGGAAAACCATCAAGGATAACAGCAACAATTTCTATTGGAAGAGATGGGGTTATAAATATAGATAGAGAGGTTAAACTCGCAGGAACAATTCATAACAAAGGTTTTTTAATCATAAACAATTATTTAAAAGAAAAATTCGGCAAG
>JAGGVW010000135.1 GCA_021157805.1 bacterium | reverse complement strand
ATGCTGTTGAGGATTTGCTCGGGATAGATATTCCAGAAAGGGCAAAATATATAAGAAACATAGTTGGAGAGATGGAAAGAATTCACAGCCATTTGCTCTGGGTTGGTCTGGCAGGTCATTTTCTCGGATATAATACTGTTTTTATGTGGGCATGGAAATACAGAGAGACAATTCTTGATATGTTTGAAATTATTACAGGAAACAGAAATCACTATGCTATGTTAAGAATAGGTGGGGTAAGAAGAGATATTGAAGATGAAGATATTCCACTTTTGAAAAAGACACTTGCCCAATTAAAAAAGAAACTTGAAATGTTAACAAATGCAGTACTTGATGACCCTGTTCTTTCAGCAAGATTAAAAGGAGTTGGAGTTTTAACAAAAGAAGATGTTAAAAATTATGGAGCAGTTGGGCCTGTTGCAAGAGCATCAGGAGTTGATATAGATGTGAGAAAAGATGAGCCATATGCTGGATATAACCTTGTTGAATGGAAAGTTATAACAACTGAAAATGGAGATGTTTTTGATAAAGCAGTTGTTAGGTTACTTGAATGTCTTGAATCAATAAAAATAATTGAACAGTCACTAAATGCGATAAAAGGAAAAAAAGGAGAAATATGTGCTGAAGTCAGAGAAATACCACCAGGTGAAGGAATAGGTCGGCATGAAGCACCAAGAGGGGAAACATTCCATTATGTTAGAAGTGATGGAAGTAATAGACCAGTAAGGCATAAAATAAGGGCACCAAGTTATACAAATATTCCTACATTTAAAGCAAGTTGTATAGGAGAAACAATTTCAGATGTAGCAATTATACTTGCTGGTGCTGACCCCTGCTATTGCTGTACAGAAAGAATATCTGTTTTTGATGTTGAGACAAAAAAGAAACTTTATGATTTTCAGGATTTAATAAAATTGTCAAAAGAAAAAACAGAAAAAATAAAAAATGGATAAGTATATAATATTAAGTTTAATTTTGCCTTTTATAGGAGCATTAGGAATAAAAACATTATTTAAGAAAAAACCTGTTGAGACATCGCTTTTATTTACTTTATTACAATTTATTTCTTTAATTTTTGTATGGAATTCTCTTAAAAATTCAGATGTAATTTCTTTCAAATGTGGTATAAATTTCTTCTGTGATTCTTTAAGTTTTATATTTGCTATAACCTCTGTTCTTGTAGGAATATTTATATTTCTTTATAGCATTAATTATTTCTCTGACGAGAGTATTGAACAAAAAAATGTATTTTCTTTCTGGAGTTTAATATTCCTTGGTAGTATGATTGGTGTTTTATTTTCTGACAATTTAATTTCTATGTATTTATTCTGGGAACTTGCAGCACTTTGTTCATGGAGATTAATAGGATTTTACAGGAAAGATGAAGATTTGGTGAAAGCAGATAAGGCATTTATGATTACATCAGGTGGGGCAGGAATAATGCTTTTAAGCATAGGTATGATTTATATAAGGACAGGGACATTAAATTTGTCAGGAATGACAGGAATAAGTGTATCTCCAATTATATTCTTTCTTTTCTTCATAGGAGTGATAACAAAATCTGCTACATTCCCATTTCATAAGTGGCTGCCTGATGCAGGTATTGCTCCTACTCCAGTTACAAGTTTTTTACATGCAGCAGTTTTAGTTAAAATAGGAATTTATGGACTTGCTCGATTATTTGGGCTAACTCTTTCTATTTCAGGAAGTATTTTCTGGGCTGGCTGGCTTGCTTTATTTAGTAGTTTTCTTGCAGGAATACTTGCACTTTGTGAAAAAGATATAAAAAAGGTACTTGCTTACTCAACTATAAGTCAACTTGGATTTATGATTGCTGGTCTTCTTGTTTTTCAGAAAACTGCATTCTGGGGAGTTATAACTTTTTATGTTGCTCATGCCATTGGTAAAGGCGGATTATTTATGTGTGCTGGGATTTTAGAAAAGATTTTTGGCACGAAAGATATCAGAAAAATGGGAAGCGGAATGAAATTAGCACCATATACATCTTTTGCTTTTTTATTCTGCTTTTTATCAGTAAGTGGAGCACCACCTTTGTTAGGTTTTTGGGGAAAATTAAATATTATTTATGGAATATTAAAATCAGGGAGGAATGGTTTTGCCTTTTTTGCAATTTTAACTTCTATTCTAACTTTATTTTATCTTTTAAGGCTTTTTAAATATATTTTTATGAGAGATATTCAACAACCAATAACAGTAAAAAAAGAAAAAGGGTTAAAACTTATGGTTATTTCTGTTGTCTTTCTTGCTGTTATTTCTTTATTATTTGGTTTTTGTTTTCCTTTTATAACAGGAGGGTTAATTGAATAAAGAAATAGGGATTTTACTTCCTGTTCTGGTAAGTTTCTTAATTTCATTCTTACATATTATATTTTATAAGTTAAGTAGAGATATAAGAAAGTGGTTTTCACTCCTTGGAGGTTTAATTGTTTTGGGAGTTACTTTCTATTCAATTATCACACATTCTTCTTCCTTATTTTGGCCTCAATTGACAGGTTTCTTTGCTGTACTTATTTCTGTTCTCGGCTTTTTTGTTATATCTTATTCCCAGGGGTATAATCCAGAAGTAAACTTTGTATATGATTCCCTTCTATTTTTCTTTATTGGTTCAATGCTTGGAGTTGTTTTATCTTCATCTCTTATTTCATTTTACATATTCTGGGAGTTAATGACTCTTTCAAGTTTCTTTTTAATTTTTTATGATAAAACAGAAGAAGCCAGAAAATCTTCTATTAAATAT
>JAGGVW010000227.1 GCA_021157805.1 bacterium | reverse complement strand
ATGGTTTAGCATCACCTTGTCCATCATTCAAGCTAGTGGTCTTTTTCTGTAATGAAATTTTCCACATGACAATGTCTGCATTTTAAATTGCAGAAGTTTGTTATGTGCCATTGAATATGGAATGTGGTTTCCAAAAAAATCCCTCCTTAAAAATTTTGCAAGAACCGGGTTCTAACAAGTTTTATAAACTGGATTTGTCCACGCTTTTTTTCCTCTTTTATCTGTTATTTCAATCCTTATATATTCTTCATCTCCTTTTATCTTATACTCAATTTCTTTCAATAATTTTCTTTTTCCTGAAAACCTGCTTCCCTTCCCTGCAAAAGAAATAAAATCAATATGTTTTACTGGTGATGTTTTTATATAAATTGTATTTTCGCTTATTTCAATATTTTCTATAATGGGTCCTGTTGAAGAATAGAAATAGCCGTTTTTAATAGAATTCAAAATACTTTTTTCTGATAAACTGGTTGCTTTTACCATTATAAAACTTCCAAGAGCATCATCTTCTTTATATTTATCTAAGTGATGATGTGCATCATCAGAAGCAAATCCAAAAATCTTCTCTCCTTTTTGCAAAAGTTCATCCCAGTGAACTGAAGAATATCCTTTGCCTTTTATCTTTTCACAGGTATTATTATAAACCTCAATTCCTATATAATTTTTAAGTTTTAATAAATCAGAAGAAGTTAATCCACTCCAGTATGGGTGTGCTACTATTGAGTATGCTTTTCTTCTATTTATCTCATCTATAATTTCCTGGTAGGAGAAATTTTCAACAATAAACTCCTTTTTCAATCCAACAGCAACTACATGAAAATCATCCTTATTTAATTCTGCTCCTTTTATTACAAGAAAGGAAGGAGAAATCTCCTTTACCTCTGTTACTTTATTGTGATCAGTAATAGAAATAAAATCATATCCTGCTTCCTTATAGAGAGCACAAATTTCTTCAGGGGTATATGTTCCGTCTGAATTTGTTGTGTGTAGATGTAAATTTCCTTTATACCAGTTTCCTTTTTTCTTAAATGGATTTTTGAATTCTATTCTCATTTATAGTTCCTCCTTTTTAACTTTTCTTATTTTTTAATTTCTAGACATCCGTTTTCGGTCTTTATAGAAATAGAAAGTTTATTAACAAAGGTTTGTTTTCCTTTTTTAATCTTTTTCCAGTTTTTTCCAGATGGTTTTACCCCACCAATAAGTTCTAATAAATGGATAACAGGATGAGCACTCCATGCATGACACCATGAAGTATAACCAGGTTCAGGATTCCATATTTCCCAGCAGGTTGTTGCTCCTTCTTCTACCATTTTTCCCCATCTTCTCTTTATAAATTCAATTATCTCTTTTTCATAACCACCAACTTTTTTAATTGCTTCAATTATATAATAATAAAAGAAAGGCGAACCTTCAATAATTGAAGGATGTCTTAATGGCTCAAGTTTCATTGGTGGTAAAATTGTCTTTTCTACCCATTTTTTATGATATTCCCTTTTTAAGTCAAGCAGTATAGCAAAAGAGTGTGTATGTTGTGATATTTTTTTTATTCTTTTTTTCTTCTTAATATCGTATCCATCAAAATAAACCTTATTTTTTTCATCCCAGAAAATTTTATCTATCCTTTTCTGAAGAATTTTTGCTTTTTCCTCATAATATTTTTTTCTATCATATTTTCTAACAATACTACAGATTTTTATCATTGTTTTGAGAGAAGAAAGATACATAAGGTTAAAAAGACAGGAAAATCCATCTTTATAAAGAGGTGCCCAGTCAAGAAATACCCACCATTCAGGCATTGGAGGAAGAAGATAATTTTTTTCTATTTTCTTATTAAAAAATTCTATTGCTTTCTCAATTCTTTTAAACTGTTCTTTTAATAAAGTTTTATCGCCTGTATATTTATAATAATCAAGATGAGAGTTAATCCAGGTGAGAGTAAAATCAGGAAGAACACAGCCAACAGCAGTAGTTGGAAAATGACCAAAAGTTAAACCATTTGGTAATTGCGATTCTCCTGCTTGCTTAATACCTCTTCTGAAAAGCCGCATATCACCGAAAAGATAATATGTATTGGCTCCCTGAACTCTTGCATCTCCCCACCACTGTGCCTGTTCTCTCCAGGGACAATCAACATAAGAGTCAAAACTGCAACAAATTTGGGTTCTTACACAAATATCCCATATTTTGTTTATTATCTCATCAGAAGTTTTAAAAACAATTCTTTCTTCAAACGGATAAGAAACAGAATTTACAAAGACATTGTAGATTTTAAATGGCTTTTTTATATTTCTCAAGGTAAGAGCAAGATATCTGAAACCATGGATTGAAAATGTTTCAAATTTCTGTTTACCCTTCCTTGCTATATATCTATCACTCATAGCAACTTTACATCCTTCATCAGGACTTCTTACAATAAGGTACTTTCCATCAAGCAATTCAGATGTTGTGAAATCAATTACTTCTCCTCCTTCCCCTTCAACCTCTATTCCCAAAAAACCTGCTACTTCTTCCCCAAAGTCCAGTATTAATGTTATCTTATTATATTCTGGGAAAGGATTGATCTTTGTATAAGAGGTGTCATTCTTTAACATATTTTCAGGATTTTCAATCTTTGAAAAACTGTTTTCCCCATTTTTCTCTTTAAGATAAACTTCTGTGAGATTTCTTGCTTCTTCCCATCCATTATAACAATTTCCATAATGAGAATATAAAATACTTTTAAATCTTTTTATTTTAAATTTAAGAAGAGGTATACCTCTTTCTTCAAAAGTAAGCCATGGTAAAGAACCTGCAATCCTCCAACTTTTAGGTTTTTCCCATCCCCCTTTTCCCTCCTCTAACTTAAATCCTGGCAACATCCAGTCGCTTTCAACTTTTCGTGCATCAAAATTTTCCTGATAAGGAAGTTGAACACTCCTTCTTACCATATCCTGTTTATGCCCTGGACATTTTTTAACAAACCATCCATTATCCTTTTTTGTTCCAATATCAACTCCACCAATTTTTCCACTAACAATTAATCCAGCCGCTCCTCCATAAATTGACTGAAAAGTTCCATGCCCCCATTGCCAGACAATTACCCCTATAACATTCTCTCCTTTTCTCAAATATCTGGAAATATCAACTCTGTCAAAAGGGTAATGCTCTAAGTATCCTCTGGCAGGACCATAATTTACAAACTCTCCATTTACATATAATTTGTATCTTGTATCTGCTGTGATTTTTATTTCTGCTTTTTTGGGGATGCTTTTTAAATTAAAACTTTTCCTTGCCAGCATAAAAACATTAACATCCTCATACCCATAATGGTCATACCATATCCACCCACAATTTTCAAACTCTTTCATTCATCCTCCTTTCTCGTGGAATATATAACTTCATTAATAGTTGTTTTCCCTTCTATAACTTTTATAACACCATCTTCTCTTAATGTTTTCATCCCTGTTTTTCTTGCTTCATCTTTTATTTCTCTTAATTCTGCTTTTCTCATTGTTAACCTTCTCAATTCCTCATTCATAACCATTAATTCAAAAATCCCAATCCTTCCACCAAATCCAGTTCCATTACATAGATGACATCCTCTTCCTGTATAATATTTATAATTTTTCCCAATAAGGTCAGGGTCAAGAATTTTAATCTCTTCTTCAAGGGGCTGATATTCTGTTTTACAGGCAGGACATATACTTCTCACAAGTCGCTGATTTAAAACGGCAATTAATGAAGAAGAAATAAGATATGGCTCAATTCCCATATCTATCAATCTTATAATTGCTCCAGGGGCTGTGTTTGTATGGAGAGTAGAAAATACAAGTTGTCCTGTCTGTGCTGCTCTGAAAGCAATTTCTGCTGTTT
>JAGGVW010000244.1 GCA_021157805.1 bacterium | reverse complement strand
TTGTTACAAAATGGAATCTGAAAAAAGCCATTGATTATTCAAAGAAATGGATTAGAAAAGGAGGAATTGTTTGCTTTTATCTTGACCAGCATGCTGGAAATGGAGTTGAAGTAGATTTTTTTGGAGAAAAAGTTTTTACCCCTGTTGGAGCAGGTGTTTTTGCAAGGAAATATAAATGTCCTGTTGTTGGAATATTTTCTTACAGAATAAAAAATGGAAAACATAAAATTATTATTGAAGGTCCATACAAATTCAATTACACTTCTGATACCAGAAAAGATATAGAACACATAACAGCTTTTTTTATGAAAAGAGTGGAACACTATATAAGGAAAAATCCTGACCAATGGTTTACCTGGCTACATAGAAGATTCCGTTGAAAATTTATCCTCTATTCTATTAATAAACTTCTTTCTTATTTCAATAAATTCATCTTTTCTATCATTAAGGATTTTTTCCACTGATGGAAGGACTTTTTCAGCAATTTTTTCCCCTTCTTTAACACATCTTTTAAATTGAGAAAAATTAAACCATTCAACTCCTTCAAGATTTACTTCTATTTTCAAATCAGCACAACTTCCTTCCAGTAGAGTTGTGTATCTGTTTTTAATCTTCTCTGCCTGGAGTAAAACATTGAAAGCATTAAGAGGTTGTGCTTTTGAAAGAGATGACTCATTTTCCACACATATAACAATTTCACCACCTAAAATGTAATTTGATATAACAGGAACAGTACTTGCAACTCCACCATCTATATATTTCTTTCCATTAATTTCAACAGGTGTTATAAGTCCGGGTATTGCGCAGGAAGCAACAACAGCAGGTATCAATTTACCTTTATTAAAAATAACAACTTTCCCTGTTTTATATTCAACAGCAACAACCCCAAGAGGAATTTTTGAATTTTCAAAATAAACTTCTCCTCCTTCAAAATGTATTCTTATCCCTTCAAGGATTTCTTCTCCTTTAAAAATCCCTGTTCTGAAACTATCACTGAAAAGAAGATATAAATCTTTTATTCCATCCTGTATCCTTTTAAAAAATCCTTTTTTTCTGTGTCTTGTAAAAAAACTCTCTATTTTTTTTACTTTATTATCACTGATAAATCTCCCAAAAAGGCCCTCAAGAACTTCTGAATCCTGTGTAAAAGCATAAACACTACCTATTAAAGAACCCATACTGACACCGGTAATAATATCAAACTTAATCCCTTCTCTTTCAAAAACTTTAATAATCCCTATCTGACATAAACTCCTTGCTCCTCCACCGCCAAGTGCAAGACCAATTTTCACAAAAGCCCCCTGTAGATTAAATACATAAATAAAGGAGTTAAAATACCAACAGAAAGGTTATCATCAACTTTCAGGGGTAAAATCTCAATGAAAGATGATATAAAAATACCTGTGAATAAAACAGGTAAAGGAATTTTAATAAAAGAAAAAAGAATAAACCCGATAATCAAGTTAAATAAAATTCCTCCAAGTAAACCTTCAAGTGTCTTTCCTTTGAAAATCTCTATCTTTCCAAATTTTTTCCCAACAATTCCACTTCCAGCATCTTCAAAAGTAAGAAAGAAAAGAGAGTAAACTGCTATTTCATAAGGGAAAAATAGAAGAACAAGAAAATTTGAAATCATAAAGTATGTATCCCCTGTTAATATCCCAACCTTCCTTTTGAAAACTCCTCCATACTTTTTAATCATCCATTCCCAGACAGAAGGATTTTTCCACCTTTCGTATTCAAGAGTTCCAAGTAAGGTAAGAAAGAATGTTGAAATTAAAAGAGGTAAAAAAATATTTTTTGTAATTATATAAGATAAAGGAATTAAAGAACCCATAATTATCCTATAAATCTTTCTTTTCCATATTACCAATTTTTCTTCTCCTCATTTCAGTTATTATATTCCTGTTAACAATTACTCCTGTTAAAATTAAAAGAAGGGTTGAAATAGAATAAAAAAAGAATTTATCTCTGTAAACAAAAAACAAAAATACAAAAAATATAACAACACAACTTAAAAGAACTTTTGGTGAACGGGGATTTATTTCTTGAGCAATAAACCAGAGAATTATAACAAGAGGAAAAAGAAAAGGCATTAAACATAAAATAACTCCTCCGCTTGTTGCTGCTCCTTTTCCACCTTTAAATTTTAAAAAAATTGAATAGCAATGTCCTAAAATCGCAAAACAACCTATGAAAGTAAGTATTATAATGTTTTCAATCCCCCACCATTTTCCAATAAAAATGGGTAAAACCCCTTTTAAAGTATCTCCTGCCCAGACCACTATTCCCCATATTTTCCCAACATTTCTTGCAACATTTGCTGCACCCGGATTTCCATCTCCTATTTTTCTTATATCTTTTCCTTTAAGAAAATATGTAAAAAGGAAGGCAAAAGAAATACTACCAAATAAATAACTTATAACAAAAAGAATAAATATTTTCATATATTAGAATTTTAAAGCAAAACTTTATAAAATTCAACAAACATTCTTTCTTTAAATTTTTACAGGTCTATTTTCATCTATTGATTGGTGACTTTTCAATGTAACTTCTAATGTTTTCACTCCATCAGGATAATCTGACTTCACTATTTTCTTATTTCCTATCTTAACTGCTTCAATAAACCTTCTATCTTCTTCAAGCATCGGGTCAATATCTGAAATATATGTCTCTTTTTTGCTTCCTCTATCTATGGTCAGTTTATTCCCTTCATAAGTAATGATAATTCCCTTTCCTACAATCTCTACTGCTGAATGGAAACCACTCCACAGCCAGGTGCAACTTAAATTTCCTATAATCCCATTTTTAAATTTCATATTCACAACTGAAGCATCTTCAACATCATATTCCTTATAGATTTTATTATTTATACCTTCAAACTTATAAGCAAAAACTTCTTCAACTTCCCCGATTAAATATCTCATTATATCAATTGTATGTGTTGCCTGCTCAACCAATTGACCTCCAGACAACTCTTTTTTATGCAACCAACTTCCTTCATTTCCTGGAACCTGTGCAAAATATTTTCCCCTCACAAGCCCAACTTTTTCATTTCCTATTATTTCTTTTGCTTTATCAACTATATCAAAATTTCTTAAAACATATCCAACTCCTGTAATTAAATTCTTCTCTTCTACTTTTTTACTTATCTCTTTTGCTTTTTCAAGGTTTAACTCAACTGGTTTTTCAACAAAAAATGGTATTCCCTTCTCAATACACATTTCTTCCTGTCCTTTATGAGCAAACGGAGGAACACAGATAAAACATGCATCAATATTTTCTTTCTCTATCATTTCTTTAAAATCAGTATAAACATTCCCTCCATAGGTAGAAGCCATTTTCTTTGCTTTTTCTTCAATTACATCACAGAAACTTACCAGTTCAACATCTTCAATTTGTGTCAATCTTGATATATGAGCACCTGCTATGCCTCCACATCCAATAATTCCAACTTTAACTTTCACTTTTTCCTCCTTTTTCAATTTTTAAATTTATAGTATTATTCTTTACAATAAAAAATACATCAAGTCAAAAGAAAAATCTTTTGAGGACCTGGTTCTCGGAATTGTGCTTCTTATGAATTCTGTTAATCTGATTTATGGTATAATTTTAAAGATGGAAACGAGAAATTGTAAAATCATTGAAAATAGAAAACTGGAAAGAGAGCATTTTCTTTTAAGGATTGAGAATAAATTTATTAAAGATTTCAAGCCAGGTCAGTTCATTATGATAAAAATTCCTCCATATTTTTTAAGAAGACCTTTTTCTTTATGCAGAGTTGATAAAAATTCCATTACAGTTCTATATAAAGTAGTTGGGAAAGGAACGAAAAAATTATCAGAAATAACTCCAGGAACAGTTTTAAATGTTCTTGGACCCTGTGGAAATGGATTTAAAATTGATAAAAATACAAAAAATGTATGGATTGTTGGAGGTGGTGTGGGAGTTGCTCCATTGATTTATCTAACTGAAAAATTAAAAAAGAAAAAAATAACTTTTTTCTATGGGGCAAAAAAGAAGGATTTTTTATTTTTTGAACTATTACCTTATGGACCTGAATATATATTTGCAACTGATGATGGAAGTTATGGATATAAAGGCACTATATTTTCTATTCTTAAAAACATAGTAGAAAAGGAAGGAAAACCAGATATTATTTATTGTGGAGGTCCTGAAATTCTATTGAAAAAATTATCTGAATTTTCAAAAAAGAGAAAAATACCTGCTTATATAACACTTGAAAATATTATGGGTTGTGGAATGGGACTGTGTTATGGATGTGTGATTAAAGTAAAAACATCAGATGGATGGGATTACAAAAGAGTATGTAAGGATGGGCCTGTTTTTAAAAGCGAGGAAATAATATGGGAGTGAGTTTGAAGGTAAAAGCAGGTAAATTAAAATTGAATTCTCCAATAGTTATGGTAAGTGGAACTTTTGGATATGGGACTGAAAAATTTGATTTCATTGATTATAAAAAAATAGGCGCTATAACAACAAAAACAATAACTTATGAAAAATGGAAAGGCAATCCGCAACCAAGAATTTCAGAAATCCCCTGTGGAATGATTAACAGTATTGGTTTACAAAATCCTGGTGTAAGTTATTTTTGCGAAAAAATATATCCTTCTCTTGAAAAATTAAAAAAGAAGGGGATTAAAATTTTTGTTAGTATTACAGAT
>JAGGVW010000179.1 GCA_021157805.1 bacterium | reverse complement strand
TTACAGCATCAGGTTTTAAAGAAACAATCTTTTCAATATTTGGTTCCCATAAAGTTCCTATTATTTCTTTTCCTTTTTTTCTCTCTTCTTTATCATAAACAGTAAGTCCAACTATATTTTTTTCAAGCCCCAGAAGAGAAAGATTTTCAGTTGCATAAGGTCCAAGCGTAACAATTCTTACTTTTTCTCCTCCCCACCCTGTAGCAATAAATAAAATTAAAAATATCCTCAGTAAAATTGTATATACTCTCATTTTCTATACACCAACAACTGAAATAAATAGGGCTTTTTATTTAGAATCCAATTTTAACTCCTCCATATATACTTCTTCCTTCAGTGCCATAAGAATAAAATTCTTCATAGTATCTGTCAAGGAGATTATTTCCTCTAATAAATAATTCCACATTTTTATTCATCTGATAGGAAATCGCAAGGTCTAATTTGGTATAATCTTTCAATCGGAATCCCATATCATATCTTTTTTCATATCTTCCAACATTCAGGTTTACATTACCCTTACCGAAATTATAATTTATATTTAAATTATATTTGTTCCTTGCTCTTCTTGGGAGAATCTGTCCTGTAGTTTTATCTTTTGCATTCAGATAAGTATGAGAAAGAGCAAGAGAAAATTCGGGCACAGGGAAGAATCTAATTTCTGTTTCAACTCCAGAAGTTCTTGCTTTCCCTATGTTGGTATTTCCTGAAGGCGACCAAACAATTAGATTTTTAAGATTATTTTTGAAGAAAATACATTCTATAGAAACTTTATCGTTCCAGAGGGTTTGTTCTACTCCTATGTCATATCCATTACTTTTTTCTGGTTTAAGATTGGGATTGCCTCCCCAGGAAGAAGGAGCATACAATTGAAAAATTGTTGGTGATTTAAAACCTGTTCCAAAATTCCCTTTCAATTTAGTTCCGCTGTCAAACAGATAAGCCATACCAATTTTATAAGTTGTATGTGTTCCAAACTTGGAATGATTATCAAATCTAAGGGAAAGAGTGTTGAAAAACTTTTCTTTCATATTCAATTTATTTTCAAAATAAAAACTTCTTGTATTGGTTCCTTTTTTAAATTTAGTAGTACCCCACGCATCTTGATAGAAATAATCACCATCTTCATTGTTATACTGGAATCCAAGAATTAAAGTATCTGCTTCATTCAAATAGAAATTGTTCTGCCAGTCAATACCTTTATTATTCCCTTTTAAATAACTGAAATATGGCCATCCGGGTCCATTAGGTCCACTCTCATCATGAAGGATATCTCTCATAAAAGAAAGTTTCAAATTATGCTCCCAGATGGTATTCACTTTTTGATTAAAATAAGTAGAAATTAAAAATTGAGAGATTTTATTAATGTGGTCCGGGTCATCTACTGCTTTATTACTTACCCAATCATCTATATCCACACTTGCTTTTGTATATCTTGTAATCAGACCAATGTTTATATCTTTGCTAAATTGATACTCAAATTTCCCTGAAAAGGAATTGTTCGTATATGAATCTTTTTCTGTATTTCCATACTTTTTTGATGCCTTTGAAATGCCATCGGTATCAAATCTTGTGTAAGAAAATGAATAAGAAAATTTATCAACTTCTCCTGAAGATGAAAGTGTTTCTATCAAACTGTTATGAGAACCATATTCTTGAGTAAAATTTAAAATTGGCTTGCCTTTTCCTTTTTTTGTAATTATATTTATTACACCCCCAATTGCATCAGAACCATATAAACTACTCTGTGGTCCTCTTATTATTTCAATTCTTTCTATATTATCTGTAGTTAAATTGGCAAGGTCAAAAGTCCCACCAATAGAAATTGGATTGTAAACTTTTACTCCATCAATCATTATAACTGTATGATTTGAATTTGTCCCTCTCAAGAAAAGCGAAGTTACTCCTCCGAAACTTCCACAACTTCCTATGTCAATTCCTATTCTTCTTTGTAAAATATCTCTTACCTGTAAAATTTGCTCCTGGTAAATTTGTGTTTCTGTAATTACTTCTGAACTTGCAGAAACATATTTTACTGGTTCTTTAATTCTTGTTGCTGTAACAACTATTTCCCCCAGTTTTATTTCTTCACCCTTTACCTGTATAATTATTCCCACACACAGAAAAAGAATTAAAAGTTTTATTTTTCTCATTTTTCCCTCCTTTTTTAAATTTTAAAAATTTCATTTTTCCCCTCTCTTTCCAGATTTTTTCCCTGTCTCACCTCCCTTCTTAAAATAAAAAACCCGCCACTTTTTGTGGCGGGTTGCACCCTGCTTTCTTCACCCTTCTTTACCCTGTCAACCGCAGGGTAAAGAATTACCACCTTCAGGGCAGGTCTTCTGACTTGGGCTTCATCCTACTTGCCTGCCTTCCCATTCACCTTAAACCTAGCGAACAGTGGCTTTTTCTGGCTTTCGTCTGCCCTCACAGCGCCGGGAGCGTGTGGGATTTTCACCCACTTCCCTATTAAGCCACACTTTTTGGCACCCTGAAATTTTTTAAGTTTTACCTTTTCTTTTTTAACCTGTCAAGTTTCCCAGAACCGGGTCCTCGGATTTATGTTTTCTTATGTTTCTTTAATTTCATTTTTAAAATTGTTTCAATTATTAAGAATAAAGCAAGTAATATAAGAATTGAAGCAATATTGCCAAGAAGGAAATTCTTTTTAAAATAAAATTCTTTTGCCTTGATTAAAAGAGCAAAAATTGTTGTTAGAAACATAAATATTGAAGGAAGAAATAAAATTTTAGAATTTTTACCCTTTTTAGCAAGATATGTTCCTCCAACAAGAAGCACTATTGCAGCAACAAGTTGATTTGAAGCACCAAAAACAGGCCAGATTTTTTTCCAGTTTCCAAAAGCAAGGTATCCAGCAAAAATTGTTATGAAAAAAGTGGCAAAAAATCTGTTTTTAAAAATTTTTATTTTCCATGTATCACCAAATAATTCCTGAGAAATATATCTTGTTATTCTTGTAGCAGTATCAAGAGTTGTTAAAACAAAACTATTTATCATAACCATAGCAGCCATAGTACCTGCTGCTGCTCCAAATATAGGAGCGGTGATCTGCCCATATCCTTTTGCAAAGGTACCTATCCAGTTTCCACCTTTCATAAGAACAGGATAACTAAGTGAAGGGTTTTGTTTACTCCAGTAAAGACCAGCAGATACACACATAAGTGCAAGTATTGAAAGAATACCTTCTGTAAGCATTGCTCCATAGCCAATATTTTTTGCATATTTTTCATTATTAATCTGCTTTGAAGTTGTCCCACTTGAAACAAGTGAATGAAATCCACTTATTGCTCCACAGGCGATAATTACAAACATCATAGGCCAGAGAGGCCCTTTTGAAGAAGAAAATGAGATAAATGCAGGGGTATGAATCTGTGGATGAGTAATTATAAGACCAATGTAGCCAAAAAGTAAACCAAAAAATAAAATGAAAGATGATAAATAATCTCTTGGTTGTAATAATAAATTAACAGGCATAACACTTGCAATAAAAGAATATGAGAGAAGAATTATTATCCATATTTTCATTGCATCTTTTGAATTTATAACAACAGAAAATTTACTCCCTATGATGAAGAGTAAAACATAAAGAATTAGAGAAATTACAGTTGCATAAATCTGTGGGAAGTTAAGACGATAAACAAGAAAACCAAAAAGTATGGCAATTATTATTAAACTGAAAGTCGGTATTACAATTTTTGGTTCTTCAATAAATGTTTTTGCGGTAACAGCAGCAAAAACAGCAACAACAAGAACAAGGGTAAACCATAAAAAAATTGAAAATATTATTTTTGTTCTTTCTCCTATAACAGAAGAGGAAACATCTCCAATTGATTTTCCATTATGCCTTATACTTACCATTAAAGCAGAGAAATCATGGACACCACCTAAAAGGATTGAACCGAAAACAATCCAGAGA
>JAGGVW010000193.1 GCA_021157805.1 bacterium | reverse complement strand
TTTCTCACAAGTGCAGAACCACTACTCTGTTTTGCAACTTTATTTAGTTCAACTGTTATAGGGGAGTTTCCACAGGGTATTGTAATTTTTTCAGCCATTATTTTTATCTTCTGATATTCAGTTTTTTGATTACTTCCTGATATTTCTCAGGGTCAGTTTTCTGTAAATATCTCAAAAGACGTCTTCTCCTTCCAATTAGTTTCAAAAATCCTCTTCTGGAATTGGTATCTTTCTTGTGCTTTTTAAAATGTTCATTCAGGGCTTCTATTCTTTTAGTCAGTATAGCAATCTGAACCTCTGGAGACCCCGTATCTTTTTCATGCCGACCAAATTCTTTAACCAAATTTTGCTTTTCTGTGGTTTCTATCATAATTACTCCTCTTTCAAATCTGTTTTTTAATTATACTCCAGGAAATATTTTTGTCAACAATCTTTTTTAACCGCCGCGGTTAAACAGAATAGGGCTGAAAAATCTTTTTGTCAATGGAAAAAATTATGGTAAATTATTACTTAAAAAACCAAAAAGGGGAAAATGGAAAAATATAGAAAAGTTCGTGGTATGCATGATGTTTTACCAGATGAAGGAATTAAATGGAATTTTTTTGAAAAAAAAGCAAAAGAAGTATGTGAACTTTTTGGATTTAATCAGATAAAAACTCCTGTAGTGGAAGAGAAGAATCTTTTTGAAAGAGGTGTTGGAGAACAAACTGATATTGTCTCTAAAGAAATGTATGTCTTTAAAGATAGAAAAGGTAGGGAACTTGCTTTAAGACCAGAAGGAACTGCTTCTGTTGTGAGGTCTTATATTGAAAATCAATTGTATTTAAAAGAAAAAATCTCCCGCCTTTACTATTTTGGTCCTATGTTTAGATATGATAGACCTCAAAAAGGTAGATATAGACAATTTTATCATTTTGGAGTTGAATTGTTTGGTGGAAAACATCCTTTTTGTGATGGAGAAGTAATATGCCTTTTATCTTCTATATTTAAAAAAACAGGGATAAAAAATTACTCTTTTAAAATCAACTCTCTTGGTTGTTCTGAATGCAAACTCAAATATTCAGAAAAACTCAAAGATTACTTCAGAAATTATAAAGAACAACTTTGTGATGACTGTAAAATTCGTCTTGAAAAAAACCCATTAAGGATACTTGATTGTAAAAATAAAAATTGTAGAGAAATTTCAAAAAAAGCACCTGGAATTGAAGAAGTTTTATGTAATAATTGTAAGAAACATTTTGATAAAGTTATTGAATATATAAAAGAAATGGATATAGATTTCAAAATTGATAAATCCCTTGTCAGAGGGCTTGATTATTATACAAGAACTGTTTTTGAAGTTTTTGTTGAAGGAGAAGAAAATGCAGTAGCAGGAGGGGGAAGATATGATAATCTTGTTTCTCAGATGGGAGGACCTGAAACTCCTGCTGTTGGATTTGCTATTGGGGTTGAAAGAATTATTCCTTATGTAAAAGATGAAAAAGAAGACGAAACTATTTATTGTGTCTTTATTGGAGAAGAAACAAAACTATGGGGAGTTAAGAACTTATCAAAAATCAGGGAAAAAGGAATAAATATTATTTTTGATTATGAAGAAAGAAATTTAAAAAATCATCTTAAAATATGTAATAAAGAAAACAGAAAATGGTGTATAATAATTGGAGAAAATGAAATGAAAAATAATCAGGTAATACTTAAAAATATGAAGAGTGGACAGCAGTTTCAGATTCCAGTAGAAAACTTATTAGATGGAATAAAGGAGAAAATGAAATGTTAAGAACCCATACCTGTGGACAGTTAAATACTAAAAATCTTGGAGAAGAAGTTATTTTATGTGGATGGGTTAATTCAGTAAGAGACCATGGTGGCCTTACATTCATTGATTTAAGGGATAGATATGGTATTACTCAGATATTATGCTCTCCTGATGAACTGGGCAAAGATTTATGGGAAAAGGTCAAACAGGTAAGGGAAGAATGGGTCATAAGAATAGAAGGAATAGTAGTGAAAAGACCTGAAGAAACAATAAATCCTAAAATTCCAACAGGAGAAATTGAAGTAAAGTTAAAAAGTCTTATTATTTTGAATAAGTGTAAAATTTTACCCTTTGAAGTTTCAGAATATATTGAAGTTGGAGAAAATATCCGTCTTAAATACAGATATATTGACATAAGAAGAGAAAAAATAAAAGAAAATCTTATAAAAAGGTCGTTTTTTACAAATAATGTAAGGCAGTTTTTGGTAAATAATGATTTTGTTGAAATTGAAACACCTGTCTTGACAAAAAGCACTCCAGAAGGTGCAAGAGATTTTATTGTTCCATCAAGGTTAAATCCTGGAAAATTTTATGCTCTTCCGCAATCACCGCAACTTTTCAAACAACTTCTTATGATTGGTGGAATGGACAGGTATTTTCAGATAGCAAGATGTTTCAGAGATGAAGACCTGAGAGCAGACAGACAACCAGAATTTACCCAGATAGATATTGAAATGTCTTTTATAGAAGAAAAAGATATAATATCAATAACTGAAAAAATGTTAAAAAATGCTATTGAAAAAACATTTGGAATTGAAGTAAAAATACCTTTTCCCATCATTACCTATGAAGAAGCAATTTCTACCTATGGAACAGACGCTCCTGATATGGAAGATAAAATGAAGTTTGTTGACATCACAGAAATTTTCAGGGGTAGTGGACTTAAAATTTTAGAGAGAGTGATTAATGAGGGAGGTAATATAAAGGGCTTTTTTGTTGAAAAAGGAGAAAGTATATCAATAAAGGATATTGACAATTACAACAATTTTATTAAAGAGAAAGGTGGAGGAGGAATTGGATGGATAAGGTTAAAAAAAGATGAAATTCAGAGCCCTTTTAAAAAATTTCTTACAGACGATTTGATAACGAAAATTAAAAGTATCTCTCCTGATGGGGAAAACATTCTTGTATTTTTTCTTGGTGGAGAAGAAAGATGGATTGAGAAAATTTTATTCCAGTTAAAAGGAGAAATAAAAAAGAAAATCGGGGAGGAAAAAAGAGATAATTTAAATTTTGTCTGGATAGTTGATTTCCCTCTTTTTGAATACAACGATGAAAATAAAGAAATTGAGCCAGTTCACCATCCTTTCACTTCTCCTCGAATTGAAGATATGGATATAATTGAAAATTACCCGCTTAAAGCAAAGTCACGTGCCTATGACCTCGTATTGAATGGAGTTGAAATAGGGGGTGGAAGTATAAGAATACATCAGAGAAAACTGCAGGAAAAGATATTTAAAATTATTGGTATTCCACCAGAAGTTTATAATGAAAGATTTGGATTTTTATTACAGGCACTTGATTATGGCGCTCCACCTCATGGTGGAATTGCTTTAGGTCTTGACCGCCTTGTTATGATTTTACTAAAAGAAGAAAGTATAAGAGAAACAATTGCTTTTCCAAAGACACAGAAAGGAGTATGCCCTCTTACAGATGCACCATCAGATATTGACCCACAACTCTTAAAAGAAAACAGAATAATTGTTGACATAGAGACAAATGAGTGATATATTGAAAAAAAGGAGCAAATTATGAAAAAACTTTTTTTAATTGTTAGTTTACTTTTTTTTGCGGGATGTGCTGGAATACAGAAAAAACAATCTCAGAAAAAAGAATTAACAAGAGATGAGATAATAGATGCAAAATTAAAACAGGTTCTTGCTATTGCTGAAACAAGTTTAGAAATAAGTAAGAAATCTGAAAGTATGGCAAAACAGGCACTTGAGAAAAGTAATCAGGCAAATGCTACATCTGAAAAGGCATTACAGGCAGCAAATAAAGCAATTGATGCTGCAAACGAAGCAAGGAAATTTGCAGAGGAAGAGACACAGAAAGCAATTGAAGCAGCAAATAAATCATCAAAAATGGCTATTGAATATGCTGAGAGGGTATCAAAGAATGCAATTGATGCCGCAAATGAAGCAATAAAGGTAGCGAATAAATCAAGTGAAAAGTCAATTTCCGTTGCAAATCAGACAATAGCAGAAGTAAACAGATTAAGAGCAACAATAAAAATGAAACCAGAGGAAGAACCAATAATAATGAAAGAACCAGAAATTAAAAAAACTTATGTTATTAAAAAAGGAGATACCCTTTCAAAAATTGCAAAGAAATTTTACGGTGATGCAAATAAATGGAGAAAAATTTACGAAAAAAATAAAAAAATTA
This sequence comes from bacterium, assembly GCA_021157805.1. The sequence continues at coordinate 2,293 of JAGGVW010000193.1, read as the reverse complement.
TAAAAAATCCAAACCTTCTCATCCCTGGCACTGAAATAATCATTCCTTAAAATGAACAAAATAAAAGAAATATCTTTTACCAACGAACAGGCACAAATAATTTTTGGGCAGATGGATGAGAATTTACATTTTATTGAAACATCTCTTGGCGTTGAAATCATTGGAAGAGGAAATACAGTTAAAATAAAAGGGGAGAAAGAAAAGGTTGAGAAAGCAGTTGAAGTTTTTGAGAAAATAAAAAAATATCTGAAGAACAAAAAAAATATTGAAAAATCAGAAATCTTAAAATTAATTGAAGAAAAAAAAGAAGATGAGGAAAAAGAAATAGAAAATGATTTTAATGTATACGTAAACTCAAGGAAAAAATTTATAACCCCAAAAAGTGAAAATCAGAAAGAATATATAAAAGCAATCAAAGAATATGACCTTGTTGTTGGGATAGGACCTGCAGGAACAGGAAAAACATATCTTGCTGTTTCCTGTGGTATTGAAGCAATAAAGTCAGGAAAATATCAACGACTTGTTTTAACAAGACCTGCTCTTGAAGCGGGAGAAAAACTTGGATTTTTACCAGGAGACCTTGAAGAAAAAATAAAACCATACCTTCAACCAATATATGACGCATTGTATGATATTATGAAATATGATGAACTTAAAAGGTGGACAGAAAGAAAAATAATTGAAATAGTTCCACTTGCTTATATGAGAGGAAGAACTTTAAGTAATTCATTTATAATATTGGATGAGGCACAAAACACTACTTTTGAACAGATGAAAATGTTTTTAACACGACTTGGCATTAATTCAAAAGCAGTTATAACAGGAGACATAACCCAGATTGACCTTCCACTTACTTCTTTAACTTCAGGACTTGTTGAAATTCAAACAATTCTATCAGGAATAGAAGGAATAAAATTCATCTATTTTTCTCATAAAGATGTCGTCAGACATAATCTTGTCAAAGATATTATAAACGCCTATGAAACACATTACAGAAAAAAGAAAAAAGGTTCAATTTCACCTGAGAAATCTTCAAAAGAAAGTAAAACTAAATCTTGATGAAATAAAGGAGAAGAATGAGAAACTGACAGAAATAATATCTGGACCTCCCTGTAATATTTCTGTCGTTTTTGTAAGTAATAGAAAAATAACTCAATTGAACAAAAAATTTTTAAGAAGGGATTTCCCGACAGATGTTTTATCTTTTAATATTTCAAAAAATTATGGAGAAATTATAATATCTGCAGAAAAAGCAAAAGAAAATTCTGCCATTTATAACAACACACCTGAAGAAGAAATTGTATATCTTATAATTCACGGATTTTTACACCTGAAAGGATATACTGACTATACAGAAGAAGATTTTAAAAATATGAAAAGAATACAGGATAGGATATTCAAAAAAATTTGCCCTGAAAAGTAATAATATTTTTTTCTTCAAATTTCAAGAACCTGGTCCTCCGTTAATTTGTGCGTGCTATTGAATAAACTTTTATAAAAATATATAATAAGTTTATGAGAAAATTATTTTTTATTCTGTTTATTATCTTAAACTGGGTAAATTTTCTTTTCTGCGAAAGGAAAATCCCATCTTATATTCAGAATAAAGTATTGGAAGTTTCAAAAAAAGTTAAACCAGCAGTTGTTAAAATTTACGCAATAATTCCTGACTTTTATCAGGGAAGGGTTGTAAAGGAGGAGGTTTCCGGCAGTGGCACAATTATCCATAAAGAGGGATATGTTATAACAAATTACCATGTTGCAGGAAAAGCAAAATATGTTAGATGCACTCTTTCAAATGGAGAAAAAATTGATGCTTTCTACTATGCAGGGGACCCATTAACTGATATAGCAATAGTGAAAATAATCAATGAAAATCATAGAAGTTTCCCTGTTGCTCATTTTGGTGATTCTTCTAAACTTAAGGTTGGAGAGTGGGTAATTGCTGCTGGTAGTCCTTTTGCCCTTTCCCAGTCAATTACTCTTGGAATTATAAGCAACTTATCCCTTGTTATTCCTGATTTTTTCTGGCCATTTAATAAGTTAAAACTTGATGGAGAAAATGTTGGAAGTATGGTAAAATGGATAGGACATGATGCACCAATTTACCCTGGAAATTCAGGAGGTCCCCTTTTAAACCTTGATGGAAAAATAGTTGGAGTTAACGAGATAAGTTTAGGACTTTCAGGAGCAATACCAGGAAATCTTGCCAGGAAAGTTGCCAGTATTCTTATACAGAATAAAGAAATTGTTAGAAGCTGGATTGGAATTGAAATACAGCCATTACTTGAAA
>JAGGVW010000011.1 GCA_021157805.1 bacterium | reverse complement strand
TTTTTCTTTATTTCAGGAGTTGTCAATCTGTTATCACCACCAACAGAAATTGTTTTTTTATTCAATCTTTTCACATAACTTCCAAAACTTTTTCCTAAAAAATATGGAAAATCGCCTTTTAAGTCCTGTTCATAAATCCCTCTTATATCATACTGTCTGAAAATACTTCTGTTAACATTCATCACCCCCTCCTTTTTCAGAAAAACATAATTGTTTTATCTGGAGATTTATATAGATTATACTTTATAATCTTTTGACAGACAACAAAAAAGAAGGTATTATTTAAAAAATGAAAAAAGGATTTGTTCTTACAGAAATACTTGTTGCGATTTTAATAATTTTTATCCTTTCTTTAATATCTTTTCGTCTTATCTATGTGGTTTTACAAAAGGCAAAAGTTGTAAGTGCAAAAGCACAAATATCACAACTTGCAATGCTATTAGAAGAAGTAAAAGATGACACTGGATATTATCCTGTTAACCTATCTGATTTAACATTTTCTTCTTCACCTTATATGCAAAGCAGAAACTGGAAAGGACCTTATACAAATCAGATACCTCTTGACCCATGGGGACATCCATATTTTTATCAAATTCCACCAACTACTATTTTCATATCTCCTTCACTCCCCAGACATCACGGAATACCTGAAACATTTTTTTTCAATATTGACTCAACTTCAGGACAAGCCACTTTAAGAATAGAAAATCATGGGGTTACTGCCTGCACAATATGGCTAAATGGGGTAAAAATAGTAAATCCGAATGAGTTTAAAAAGAATCCCAACCCTCAGATAATAGAAAAAGGAATAACATTAACAGGAAGTGATATTTTAAAAGTTAGAGTAAGAAGTCAACCAGGAGAATATTTTTATTTCTCAATTTCAGGGTTTTTACCCACAAAGGACTATTTTATTCTTGGAAGTTATGGGAAAGATGGGGAAAGTGGTGGAGAAGGGTTTAATGCAGATATTGTATGGTATTCAAACAAATATCCAAATTTTCAATTTAGAGAATAGGAGTTAAAATGGAAGAAAAAAAGAAACATAAAAGAAGAAAAAACTATCTAATTAATAAGCCATTACAGTTTGCTTATGCTGGTATTGCTATATGGCTCCTTTTTATTGGTATTATACTGGTCGGAACTTTTACCTATTACATAACTTTAAATACAATCCTTAATCAACTCCAGATAGAAAATCAACTTGTTGATGCAAATAGGATTGTCTCAATAATAAACTCAATTCTTATAAAACGACTTGGTATTTTGTTCATCCTTGTTATTTTCTTTGCTCTTATCCTTGAAATCCTTTTTCTTCATAGAATTGCAGGTCCTATCTATAGGATTGAAAAAACACTTAATGATATTGCTGATGGGAAAGAAGTTCAACCAATCAAACTGAGAAAAAAGGACTTCTTTAAATCCCTCGCTACTTCTGTTAATAAAGTAATTGAAAAAATAAGCAAAATGGATTAAACTTTGACAATTTCTGCATCTCCCCATAATTTTTCAAGGTTGTAGTAATTTCTTATTTCAGGAAGGAAAATATGAATTATTATTTCTCCATAATCAATTAATATCCACTTTCCTTCTTCCATACCTTCTATAGAAACGGGAATTTCTTCTATTTTCTCAAGAATATTTTCTGCAATTGTTTTTGTCTGAATTGTTGTTTCTCCTGAAACGATAACAAAATAATCACATATCCAGGTCAATTTTCTTACATCAAGAACTATTAAATTTATTCCTTTTTTATCTTCAATTACCTTTATTATTTTCTTTAATTTTCTTTTTATGCTCCACCTCCTCTTATGATTTTACCCAAAATTGTAAAAAATTAAAACATTTATTCTAAATGGATTTACTTTTTTCCCTAATTCATATTCCCAAAATTTTTTATAATCCAGTTTAAAAAAGCATATTCCTCCCTGTCAAAAAAAAACTTGACAAACTCAATATATTGTATTAAATTAATTTTTGAGGCACAATATATAGAAAAATGAAATGTCCATATTGCGGGTTTGGTCAGGATAAAGTTATTGATACAAGAGAAATAAATGATGGCTTGCAGATAAGAAGAAGAAGGGAATGTTTGAATTGTGGAAAGAGATTTACAACTTATGAAGAAATTGAAATGAAGCCACTTATTGTCATAAAAAAAGATGGGAGAAGAGAAAAATTTAACAGAGAAAAAATTTTTACAGGAATTCAAAAAGCATGCGAAAAAAGACCAATAAGCACTGAAGAAATTGAAAAAATTATAATGGAAATTGAGCAGGAGTTAAGACAGAAATTTGATAGAGAGGTTCCATCAAAGGAGATAGGTAAAATAATTATAAAAAAGTTGAAAAAAATAGATAAAGTCGCATACATAAGATTTGCATCTGTCTATAGAGAATTTCAGGATATATCCGAGTTTAAAAAAGAAATAGAAAAAATTACATAAAGGGGGAGAAAATGTTTGAGAAGATTAAAAAAAGAAATGGAGAAGTTGTAAATTTTGATGCCTCAAAAATTACAAATGCTATATTCAAAGCTGGGCAGGCAACAGGAGAATTCGGGATTGATGTTGCAAAAAAACTAACTTTAAGGGTTCTTGATATTGCAATTGATATTATTGGAGAAAAAATCCCAACTGTTGAAGAAATTCAGGATATAGTTGAAGAGGTTCTCATAACCTCTCCTTATAAAAAAACAGCAAAAGCATATATTATTTACAGAGACCAGCACGCAAAAATAAGAGAAATTACAACAAAAGCAAGTTTAGACCTTGTTGACCAGTATTTAAGGAAAGTTGACTGGAGAGTTAATGAAAATAGTAATATGAGTTTTTCTCTTCAGGGACTTAATAATTATGTTTCTTCTGAAATAACAAAAACATACTGGCTAAACAATATCTATCCTCCTGAGATAAGAACTGCTTATATAAATGGAGATATTCATATTCATGACCTTGGTTGTCTTTCTGTTTATTGTGTTGGATGGGATTTACAGGATTTGTTATCTGTTGGATTTAAAGGAGCAGCAGGGAAAGTTGAAAGCAGTCCTGCAAGACATTTCAGGTCTGCTCTTGGGCAGGTTGTAAATTTCTTTTTTACATTACAGGGAGAAGCAGCAGGTGCTCAGGCCTTTTCTTTTGATGCTTTAACACCTATAACAATAAAAAGAAACGGGAAAATAGAAAGTGTTACTCTGGAAATGTTATTTGATGATTATAAGCATCATATGATAGGAATAAATGGTTCACAGGTAATTTATACAGATAGAATTTACAGAAGATATTCAATGGATGATGCAGATAAGAGAAAATATATGGATTCACGGATGCCAACAGAACCAGTCCTTTTTCAATTTGATAAAATAGAAGTTTTAACAGAAGAGGGTTTTGTTCCATTGAAAGCAATTTCCCGTCATAAAATATCTTCTGAAGATGACAAATTATTAATTATAGAAACAGAAGATGGAAATATTTTAAGAATTACTAAATCGCATCCTGTAATTTTATCAGATGGGAAAACAATAAGAGCAGATTCTTTAAAAATAGGAGATGAAATTCTATCAGCAAATATAAATATTCCTTTAAGTGAAGAAATAGAATTGGAGGAAAACTTTGCCTATTTAATAGGTTTTATGATTGCTGAAGGATGCTGGGGACACCAGACAAAAGAATATGCAATTGTATCACAGAAGAAAAATAAACCAGAGAGAGAAAAAGTAGAAAGTATCATTAAGAAACTTAAAATTCCTTATTATAATCAGGGGGATTTTAATATTATATTTTCAACTACAAGAACTGGAAGATTTATAAGAAACCACCTTCGTTTACAGGATAAATCACACAGAAAGAATTTACCTGATTTTATCTTTAGATTATCTAAGAAAAGTATAGGGGCTTTAATAAGTGGATTAATAGATGGAGATGGAGATATTGATAGAAACAGAATTGTAAGAATTCACTCCACAAGTTATACTCTCCTTATGCAATTAAAACAACTG
>JAGGVW010000057.1 GCA_021157805.1 bacterium | reverse complement strand
TTCAATTCCTCTATTGTATCTGCTTCAGTAAAAATTGAATAACCTAAGGATTTTGCTATATATCCCCCTTCTGCATCTTCTTCAACAAGAAAAATAATTTCTTTTTCCATTTTAACTATATTTTACCCTAATTCATAGAAAAAACAAAACTTACAATATATTTTCTCCTACTTCTTATCCCAATAGAATTATACCTGAACTTACTGAGGGAAAAAATTCGGAAAAAGAAGACAGATAAGAGGAAGGGATGGTCTTTTATTTTTCAGATATAAACACTAATTAGGAAATTGATTTTTGACTTAACCTTTTGTCTCATAAGAAGTTATATTGATTTTTCAGATTGGTAAGTTCGGTTAAAAGCCATTCTTTGTTAACTTCTCTAACTTCAACTTTTTTCATTGTTTTTAAAACATCTTCCTTTTCAGGCATTTTTGTTCCTTCTTCTTTTGCCTTTGCAGTTCCACAAGCAACTGCAAGGGATAAACATTCACTCAGTTGTTTCTCTCTTCTGAAATTATATAAAAACCCGGCAATAAATGCGTCTCCACATCCAACAGTACTTTTTACTTTAACTTTTTCTGCCTTCCCATATATAATTTTCTCCTTTTCAAAAATTATTGCCCCTTTTTCTCCAAGAGTTAAAATTAAAATTTCAATATTTTTACCAAAAAGATCCTTTATAACTCCAATTAATTTTTCCCCATCTTTTATTTTTTCCCCTGTTGCTCTTTCAAGTTCCCATAAATTTGGTTTTATAATATAAGGGCCTTCTTTTATTGCTTCTTTCAAAATTTCGCCATCAGCATCAACAAGAGTTATAACACCTGATTTTTTAACTATTTCAACTATTTTTCTATATGTATTTTTCTCAAAACCATCAGGTAAACTTCCAGAAATTACAAAAATATCACCTTTTTTAAAACTTAAATTTTTAATCTGGTTAAAAAATATTTCTTTCTCTTTTTGAGATATTTTTGGACCTTTTTCATTAAACCTTAAAATTTTTCCGTCATCAGATATAAAATTATAAATGTTTCTTATTTTTCCCTTTATTTTAATATAAAATGTTTTTATTCCTTCTTTCTCCAGAAGGTTTTTATAAATGTTATCTTCATCTGTAAAGAATGTAATTGGAACTGATTTTTCACCAAGTTTTGAAAGCATTCTTGAAATATTAATACCTTTACCTCCAGGGTCAACTCTACTTTTTACAATTCTATTGATATCATCAAATTTTATAAATGGGATATAAAAAGAATAATCAATACTTGGATTTAGAGTTAAGGTATAAATATTTCTTCTCACTTAAGAACTCTTTCCTTAACGAAACTGGGATTGAGGTCTATATTTTCTTGCTTTTTTTCTCCTTCTTATCTGACTTGGTTTTTCGTAAAATTCCCTCTTTTTTATTTCCTTAATTATTCTTTCTCTTTCAACTTCTCTTTTAAACTGTTTAAAAATTTTATCAAAATCACTCATTTAGAAAATTCACCTCTCTTTCAATTTTCTTTTCAAACCTGGTCAATTTTAAATAATTTACTCCCACAATATCTGCAATGTTTCTCATCTACTGTATAAGTATCAACCATCAAGCAAACTCTACATCTTATTGTTATTTTCTTCTTTTTTAATTTCCCCTCTTTTTTCCTTGGTCTCATAAGTTATGTCTCATTATAATACTTTCAAATAATTTTGTCAACTTTGGTTCAGCAGAGTTTGCAACTTTAATTATTTCTTCAAGAGAAACAGGAGATAAAGCATCAGGAAGACACATATCTGTTATAACAGAGACACCAAAAACATTTAACCCTAAATGGACTGCTGCTATAACTTCAGTAACTGTTGACATACACACCATATCTGCTCCAATCAATTTTAAAAATCTGTACTCTGCTTTTGTTTCAAGATTTGGTCCTAAAACTCCAACAAGAACTCCCTTTTTAACTTTAATTTTTTCCTCTGTTGCTATATCTTCACCAAGTTTTATCAATTCAGGTGTATATGGACTACTCATATCAGGAAACCTCTCACCAAATCTCTCATCATTCTCACCAACAAGAGGATTACGCCCTGTAAGATTTATATGGTCAACAATTATAACAAGGTCTCCTCTTTCAAAAAGGGGATTAATACCACCCGCAGCATTTGATTCAAACAATGTTTTAACTCCCAGTTGCTTCATTACTCTTATTGGGAAAGCAATCTGAACAGCACTGTATCCTTCATAAAGGTGGAATCTACCTTGCATTGCCACAACATTTTTCCCTTTAATTTTCCCAATAATTAAATTCCCAAGATGCGATTCAACAGTTGAAACAGGGAAATTTGGTATATCTTTATATGGGATTACAACTGGCTCCTCTATTGTATTCCCAAATTCACCAAGACCAGTTCCAAGAATAATACCAATTTCTACTTTTTTCTCAACTTTTCCTTTTATATATTCAACTGCTTGCATAACTTTATCCCATTCTTTCATTCTTTCCCTCCTTGTATAATATGTTTGTAAATCTTTTAATGTTTTCTAATAAGTTTTTAGACAATTATTCAT
>JAGGVW010000200.1 GCA_021157805.1 bacterium | reverse complement strand
GATTTATTACATACCTCCAAAAGTTTGGGCTCACAATTATAAAAGAGTAAAAAAAATAAAGAGAAATATAGACCTTGTTATTCCAATATTTCCATTTGAAAAAGAAATATATAAGAAAGAAAAAATACTTTTTAAGTATCTTGGGCATCCTGTTGTTGACCTTATTCAGAAAGGAGAGAAAATAGAAAAAAATAGAAAAATAATTGGGATATTACCAGGTAGTAGAATTCAGGAGGTTGGATATATATTACCTGTGATTTTAAAAATCATTTCTGATTTAAAAATAGAACTTGATTTTGATATTCTTATATCATCAACTAATGAAAAAATATACAGGGTTATAGAAAAAATAATAAAAGAAAAAAAAGTTATTGCAAATATTATTAAAAAAAGCCCCTATACAGTAATTGAAAATTCTGATGTGATTCTGGCAACCTGTGGGACTGTAAATCTTGAAGTTGCTCTTATGAAGCGACCTTTAATTGTATTTTACAAAACATCTTTTTTGAATTATCTGATTGCTTCATTTATGGTAAAATTAAATGTGGTAAGTCCTGTTAATCTTTTTCTTGAGGAGAAAGTAGTTCCTGAATATTTACAGAAAATACCAGAAGAAAGAGTGAAAAAAGATATAATTGATCTGATAAAAAAAAGAGAAAGTTATAAAAAACAAATGTATTACTTTTCAATATTGGAAGAGAAAATAGGAAAGGAAGGAGTTAGTAGAAAAGTAGCCGAATTTATTCTTGATTTTTATAAATCAAGGTGAAAAAATGTTAAAAGAATTTCTTAAACTTAAAAATTATGCAAGATTTAAATGGAGTTTACTTATTGCTGGTATATTTTTTACAATTCTTTCTGTTTTTATGAATGGTGTTTCTTTCTCAACAATAGTTCCTCTGATGGATAAAGTTCTTGTCAAAAGAGAAAAAATAACTTTACCAGAAAATTTACCAGAAATTCTTAAAACAAAAATAACTCCATTTATTTATAAAATAAATCAACTTCCCCCCTTTCTTCTTCTGAAATATCTGCTTATTTTTATGGTAGGTGCCATATTTCTTAAAGGTATATTTTTCTATTTACAGAATTACCTTTACAGATATTTTTCAACAAGATTGTTAACTGATATCAGGGAACATCTTTACACTAAAATTATAACCTTATCAGAGGATTTCTTCTCAAAAAAGCAGACGGGAGAATTAACAACAAGAATAATTTATGATGTAGGTCTTCTCAATGTTGCTTTTGAATCATTTCTACCTCGATTCCTTTTCCCGATATTCCTTGTTGCCTCTTATTTTGTAATAATTTTTACAATTGACTGGAAGATGAGTTTACTTTCATTGTTTATATTTCCTGTAATTCTTTTCCCTGTTTTCAAAATAGGGAAAAAATTGAGAAAACTTGGAAAGAGGATACAAGTTGCCTATGGAGAAATAGGAAATGTTATAAATGAAAGTATATATGGGCAACAGATTATAAAAGCATATAACAGAGAAGAATATATGAAAGAAAAGTTTAGAAAAGAAAATGAAAATATATTCAAAAATGTAATATCAATGATAAAAAGATTACTTTTAATTTCCCCATTTACTGAATTTGCAGGAGCGCTTGCTTCAAGTGGACTTATTTACTATGGTGCTGTTAAGGTCATAAATGGAGGAATAAGTCCTGGTTTTCTTTTTTTATTTTTTGTTTCTCTCTTTTCTATGATAAGCCCTCTTAAAGGGATAGGGCAGACATATGGATTGATGAAACAGGCAAGTTCTGCCTTACCCAGGATTTTTTCTATTTTAGATACTGAAAGTACTGTTGTTGATGAAGGGAAAGAGATATTCAGAGGATTTGAAAATAAAATTGAATTCAGAGATGTATATTTTTCTTTTGAGGGTAAGGAAGTTCTGAAAGGAATAAGTTTTACTGTAAGAAAAGGTGAAAAGATAGGAATAGTAGGTCCAACAGGAGTGGGGAAGACAACATTAATAGGACTTCTTCTAAGATTTTATAACCCTGATAAAGGAGAAATTTTAATTGATAGGAAAGATATAAGAAAATATATGATAACTTCAGTAAGAGAGCATATTGGTTTTGTTTCCCAGCAACCGGTTTTATTCCATACTACTGTAAAAGAAAATATAACTCTTGGTTTTGAAAATGAAGAAAGATTCAATGAAGTTATAAAAATGCCAGGGATTAAAGAATTAGTAGAGTCACTACCTGATAAAGAAAATACTTTAATAGGTGAAAGGGGAATAACTCTATCAGGTGGGCAGATGCAACTTATTTCAATAGCAAGGGCAATTTATAAAAATCCTGAGATTTTGATTTTTGATGAGGCAACTGCTTCTCTTGATACAGAATCGGAAAAAGTAATACAGAAAGCAATAAATGAAACAATGAAAAACAAAACTTCTTTTATAATTGCACATCGTCTCTCAACTTTGAAGAAAGTTGATAAAATAATAGTTCTTAAAGAAGGGAAAATTATAGAAGAAGGAACACATAACCACCTTATTGAAAAAAAGGGTTTTTATTATACTCTGTGGCAAATACAGTTTACATAAAGTTATTTTTCAATTTCTGCTATTCTGTTGTATGCATTAAAAAGAACTCTATAGTAAGAAAGGAACTTTTCTGGTTCGCAACTTTTCTGTCTAATTTCAGCAAGACAGAAACCATTAAAGTTTTTTCAGTTAAGCCTGTCTCATCAATATCTTGCATATTTGAATTCCAGCATACATAAAGATTTGAATAGTTGGCAATGTTAACCATCTGTTTTATGTAAGGAGGATAACATGTCTCATACCCATGAACTTCAAGTCGGACTTTAATTCCATAAGCAGCACCGAAAGAAGCCACTTCTCTCAAAGAAATTCCAATTTGTTCTATTGTTTTTTCCTTTTGGACCCCATTCAGGGAAAGTATTTGGCCCTACTTTTACTCCTTCAACCCCAATATCTTTTGCCAGTATTATATAT
>JAGGVW010000037.1 GCA_021157805.1 bacterium | reverse complement strand
TGTTCTTGTTAAATTAAAAATACCTGTTGCATTTACTTCCATAGACAATCTGAATTTTTCAATTTCATCATAATAACTTTTCATAGATCTTAAAACAGCATTATTTACAAGGATATCAACTCTTCCCTGCTCTTTTAATATTTTTGCTTTCAATTTATATACACTGTCTTTATCTGATTGGTCCAGTTTTGCTGACAAAACATCATAACCTTTTTTTCTCATATTTTTAGCCACTTCTTCACATTTTTTAAAATTCCTTGAAGCAACATAAACAATTGCTCCTGCTTCTGCAAGTCCCTCCACAATAAATTTCCCATAAAGACCAGCTCCACCTGTAACAATTGCCACTTTACCTGAAAGTGAAAATTTTTCAAGTATTCCCATTTATTTCCTCCAGTTTTACCTCTCTTTTTAATCTTTTTGATTTTATCCCTGCAATTATAACTTTTATGATTTCTGTTGTTTCTTCAAAAGAATAGGGATATTTTCTTGTCCTTATAAATTGAATAAACTCTTCCATCTGCTTTTTGAACATATAAAAATAGTCGTTTGTTTCAATTTCAACTGTCTCTTTACCAAAAATGAAAAATCTTCCAAAAATTTTTGAATTGTAAACCATTTGAATTTCAGCCATTTTCCCATTTTTCCACCAGAGAAAATAAGAACCCACCTTCTCTTTCCCAATCTTTAACACTTTTTCAATACCAGAACCAAGAATTTTAAATAATCCTTCAACTGCATGAACACCATATCTCTCCCATGACTTACTCATAATACAACTTACAAAATCAATTTTTTCACTATCTATTTTCAACTCTTCAATTTCTTTTGCATATCTTAAACTTGATGATGAAAGGATTAACTTTCTTTCATTATAATATTTTATAAATTCTTTCAGGTCATTTTCATTATCTGTTAGTGGTTTATCTATAAAAACCGGTATATTTTTCTCAATGAATGGACGGGCAAGTTTTAAATGTCTTTTTCCAATATCAGTTGTTATAACAACTCCATCAACCTTCCCAATAACATCTTTGGGGTTTCCCACAACATTTTCAATAAAACTTGTTTTTGCAACTTTTTCAGAGTAATATTTATCTTCTGTCCATACATAAGAAACTTTTGCCCCCTTAATTCCAAGATTTTCTTCTGGTTGTGCTGTTAAGTATTCATAAATTACAGGATACCCACAGTTTTTCATTAATTTCTTATCAAACTTTCCATTAATTATTGCACTCCAGGAAAATATATGTCCATTCCCTTCATTTGTTCCAAGAAATGCAAGTTTTATCATTTGAACTTTCCTGAAATTTCAGGTTAATCTTTTAAATCCACTTTTTGCCACAGGAACTTCAAGTAAATTATAAACTTTTTCCTTCTCAATTGCATATTTTATCTTTCCAAATACTTCATCAACATCCTTTAAATAATTTTTAACATCTTTTTCTTTATGAGAATATGAAACATAGACACTTTTCCCTGCAAGATATCCTCTTTTTAACATTTCCTGAGTGAAGAGAGTCATAACTGCCTGACTCCCTTTTCCATAATCAAATTTAAAAGTTGCAAGTGGGTCTATACCTGTTATTTTTATTTTCAATCCTTTCGCCTTTGATATTTCATACCATTCTTCTTTTATCTTCTTTCCAATTTTTATCAAATGCTGAGGAACATTTTTTTCTTTCATTTTCTTAATCGTTGCAATGGCTGCTGCAGGACCTATTCTTTCAGTCCAGTATGTTGATGAAATAAAACTTTTTTCTGCTGCCTTCATTATTTTTTTCTTTCCAACAATTACCCCCATAGGATAACCATTACTTATTCCTTTTGCATAAACAACAATATCAGGTTCAACATTAAACAGTGTATGGACTCCACCCACTCTCATTCTGAAACCAGATGTTATCTCATCAAATATTAAAACTGCTTTTATTTTTGTTGCTATATCTCTTACTTTTTTCAAAAAGTTATTTTCAGGCCAGTAATTTCTCATTGGTTCCATTACAATTGCTCCAATTTCATTATGTCTAACTATATTCTCAAGTTCTTCAATTTTGTTATAGGTGAAAGGGAAAACAGTGCCTTTCAAAACCATTGGAACTCCCGTCGGTTTAAGACCTGGAAGTAAATGACCATCAAGATTCTTATCATCTGAAAGATTTGCTGATAAATACCAGTCATGCCAGCCATGATATCCACAAAAAGCAATTTTATCCTTTCCTGTATATGCTCTGGCAATCCTTACAGCAATTGCCATTGCTTCTCCTCCAGTTCTGGCATATCTTACCATTCCTGCCCATTTATGCATTTTTAAAAGTATTCTTGCAAGTTCAACTTCTTCAGGAGAGTTTAAAGTGCACATATTTCCTTTATCGATAACTTCTTTAACTGCTTTGTTCACATCTTTATCATTATATCCGAGAATACAACTGCCAACACCCATTATTGAAAAATCAAAGAATTCATTTCCATCTAAATCCCACACTTTTATCCCTTTTGCTTTCTCAAAATAGGAAGGCCATTTTTCAGGAAGAAACATTTCACTTGTTTTTGATAGTAAGCAGGTACCCCACGGTATTATTTCTTTTGCTTTTTTCCAGAGTTTCTGCCCTTTATTTTTCATTTTTTGAGTTTTTTTTCCAAGTTATACTGAGACCAGAAAATAGAGTCTTTTCTTTCTGAGTATCCTTCCTTTGCCAGTTTTTTCAATATAGAATTATCCGAAGTTGATAAAACAACTCCTTTTCTTCCTATTGTGGAAACAGCGTATTCCATCCCTTTTATAATTTTTAATTTATCTTTCACTGATTTTCCCCACAAAAATTTTATTTCAACATATTCAGAAGAAAATTTGTTTTTCTCACCAATTGCAACACTTTTTACCTCTCCTCTTTCTTTAAACAGAAGACACAAATTCCCATCTTTTTCAACAGAACTAAAATAATTCTTTAAAAATTCACATCCACCTTTTTTATCCATACTTCTGAGAATATTTTTTAGATTATCAAAACCAATAAATTCGGTACCTTCAACTTTATTAACACTTTTTTGTGTTATATCTTTAACTAATCTATAAAGTTTCCCTGTTTCTTTAAATCCATATTTTAAATAAAAATTTTTTGCAAATGGAGTATCAAGAAAAATTTTTTTAATTCCTTTTTTGGTTGCTTCTTTTTCTACTTTCTTTAAAAGATTCCCTCCTATTTTCCTTCCGTAATAGTCCGGCAAAATTGCTATCAAGCATAAATGTAAATTCTTCCCAGTTAATTCATTTATAACAAAACCAATAATTTTTTTATCCTTTTCTGCAACAAACTGCCATTCTGGAAACTTTAAATATCTTTCAACAATTTTAGGGCCGATTATTTCTGTATATCTTGCCCATTCAAAAAATGACTGATTTGCAACTCTAACAACTTCTGGAATGTCATAAATTTTCATCAATCTTATTTTAACCATTTTATCCCGAACTTCTTTCTGTAATCTTCAATTTCTTTTATTTGTTTTTCTGGAATTATCTTTGAGAAGGGAAGTTTTTCTATCAAACTAATCTCTTCTATAATTTTTTTAAATATTTTCATTGTGTTGTAAACCACTTCAAAATCAATTGCCTCAATATTATCATATTTTGAATGATAATGGAAAAAGCCAGTTTTACAATTATTTCTTCCGATATAAAGAGATGGAATCTTTGCGAGATTAAATGGGTAATGGTCGCTATATGGAGAGACCGATTCTATTATTTTGAAATACATCTGATTAATTTTTACTTTCCTATTTATATATTTTCTCAATGAATCTGAACCAGTAATTCTTATATGACTTTCTCCAAAAGCAGAGCCAAATGTATCAAAATTTACAACTATTTTTCCCTTCTTTACAAAGTTATAATTCTTTTTTACAAAATTAAAAGAACCATATGATAAAACTTCTTCTGCTCCAAAAGATAAAAATACAATGCTTCTTTTTAATTTTTTCTTTGAAAAATATTTTGCCAGTTCTAAAAGAGCCACTATTCCTGTTGCGTTATCATCTGCACCTGTTCCTGCTAAAACACTATCATGATGGCAGGTTATAATAATGTTCTCATCTATTTTGCCTTTTTTAATTCCTTTGACATTCTGGCTTTCTGATTTTTCTATTTTTCCGTTTATCTTTATAAATACTCTTTTTACCTTTTCCTTCTTTAATTTTACCGCTTCAAAGTAAGGAATTGAGACAACAGGTATTTTTAAATATTTTTTCCAGAAATAGGGCATATTTAGAGAAATAGGCCAGTTTACAGGGTATCTGTTGTCAATTAAAATAACAGCAGAGACGCCTGACCTAATAAAATTTTTAAAATCACTTAATTTTTCTCCAAAACCATCAAATAATAAAACACATTTTCTTTTTAAATTTTTTTTCTTTATATTTTGAGCAGTTATGTTTTCAAGATATTCAAGGTCAAAATATTTTCCTTTTATATCGGTAAAAGAAGAAAATCCAAATGGGAGACAATCAATTTTTACTTCTTTTTTCCCTGTTACTTTTCTAACTTCAAATTTTGAAAAGTTATGTTTTTCAACAGGAAAATTTTGAATTTCTGTTTCTAATCCATAATTTTCAAAATTCCTTTTGATATATTCAGCCGTTCTTTTTTCTGCATCTGAACCAAAAACACGAGAACCGATTTTCTTGCATAAATAATCAAAATGTTTTTTTATATTTTCCATACCTTATATCTTAAAATCTATAATTTCTTTTGTCAACTTCTTTAAGTAAATGGTTATAGACCACCCCTCCTATATAAAATTAAATTTATCTCAAAGTTTTTTTCTCCTTGTAAACTTCCGAATTCTTTTAATAAATGAAAGAAATTGTGTTTTATCTTCAGGGAATTCTAATGTGAAAGTTCCTTTATAATTAATCTCAGAAAGAGCAGAAAAAAAATCATCCCAAGGAATAGTTCCCTTTCCAGGTGGTAAATGTTGATCTTCTATCCCATTATTATCGTGAAGATGGATGTTGTGAATCTTGTGATTGAAACATTCTAAGAGTTTAAATAAATTTTTGGTTATATGAGCATGACCAACATCAAGAGTCATTCCAATAGCTGGAGATTTAACTTTATCAAATAAGTATAAAAAATCTTCTGTTTGTGTACCTATTTCGTTTTTGTTATGGCAAGTAGTAGAATTTTCCACACAAAGATAGATACCAAAATTTTCAGCATGTTTTGATACTTTAGAAATTTCTCCAACTACCTTCCTTACTCCATATTCTCTTGTCTCTTCAAAAAGATAACTTCCCATATGTAAAGTTATTAAATCTGCGGAAAGTTTTACTGCATACTCTAATATCTCTTCTAATCTTTGTGATATATTTTCGGGACTTTGAGTTCCTAAATCCCATTTACCTATATAAGGAGCATGATAAGAAGTTCGGATATTGAACTCTTTAGCAAATTCTACTATTCGTTTGATTCTGTCCAAAGTTAGAAATTCACCATTAGCATCAAACCATTCTATAGAATCAATCCCAAATTCTTTTGCTTTCTGAAACGCCTCTTCTAAAGAAGAAAAATTTAAGTGAACCGAAACAACCGAAATTGAATTTTCCATAAATTATTCCTTTTCTATCCTTCTCAATTTCCAGTAAGCATAAAACCAAGGTGTAAAACAATACCTTTTCTCAGAAGTCATTTTCTTAGAAAAATCCCAGCAGGTTTTTCATAGAAGAAAACCATAATCTTTGAAATCGAGATTTTATTCTCACTATTCCACAGTTTAGTTTGAATCTCTTCATATCTTTAAGTGTAAAAGGAGATAAAGCTTTAATGTTAACTGCACTCCTAATAAAAAAATATATTAATATATTATTGATTATTTTTCCAACTTTTTTCTATCTCTTGGAAATTCCTTCTATAAATTCCTGAAACCAATATAACTCTTTTTTATTCATCTTTTCCCCCTTTTTTCTCCCACCAAAAACTATATAATTTGGGAGTGCGAATAATCTTTTTAAAATAGAAACGGAGACAAAAAGGATTTTTTATCCTTACAATATCTCCTTTTTTCCATAATACACAATGTTTCAATTTATTACCTTTGATAGGTAAACATTCTTCTCTCGTATATCCTTCAATAGGTTTAAGGGTAGAAGCATCTATAATTTCAGTTTTAATAATGCCTCCATTACAAAAAGCGTTAATGTAAAGAGTCACTGCCTTGAAAGGATATGGAGAAATAGGAATTGTAGTAATATACCCTTCTGTTTCTCCTGGCTTTAACTCCAAGTGGCTAAATCCATCTTTCCTCCATGTAGCCAAACCGAGTGAAACAGACATATTATTTGATTTTTGAACATTATAAGGCCCATCACTTTCATGGTAGTAATTTGAACCCCCATAGTAGAGAAGAATTTTATCTTTAAGAATTACTGGATAAGAAGAAAGTGAAATCGAACCTCTATCCCACTCTCCAGGTCTTCCTTTTTCTATCATTTTAAATCCTTCACCAAGAGGTATGAAATGAACTCCATCCCGACTTATAGCCAGTTCAATATCATGGGAATCTGGTCCATATTGATACTGATAAAAACATAGATAATAGTAACTGTAACGGAAGACCACAATATCGTGAATTTGGCAAGAAGGTCCTGTTATGTCTATTGGATAACACATAGATGTAGGGTCTAAAATAGGATTTTCTTCATAAACACTCCAGTTAATCCCATTTTCACTAAAAGCAACAGCTCCTCCTCTTCGTGTAAGAGTAAGAGAAGAAAATCCATATGCTTTCCATTTTCTCTCTTTCTTTTTTTCATCCGGGTCATAGAAAAAACAGATAGGAACAAAAGAAATGGGTTTCCCTCCAGGAAAATCTATTTTAATTTTCTGCTTTTTCCATTTAAAACCATCTCCAGAGGTATAAAGATAACCTGGTATCCATGTTTCGCTCAAATTATATTTTCCTTCATAACTAAGTTTCCTTTGTTCTCCAGAATTACAGAAGTGGAGGAATTTGTATCTTTTTCTATGGTCTTTTTCATACTCATCTTTGAAGATAATTGGTGGATGTGTAGCACCTTTTTTAAAACAGTTAAAACAATGAGGAGCACCATATATTCCTTTTCTTACGGATTTTCTCTGCCAATGAATTCCATCCTCACTTTCGGCATAGCAAACATATAATTGTTCCCACCATGGGAAAACAGGAAATCTTTTTGATATTACTTTGTGTTTAAAAGAGGATGACGCTTCATACCACATTCGATAAAGTTGGCCTTCCTTAATAACTGTACAGTGGCTACAAACTCTTCGCTCATCGTTCTTTCCTCCTTTCTTAGGAGTAAAAATGGGATTTTCATGGTGTTTTTCTCCTTTGTTTATTTTTAGAACTAACCCTTTCAATTCATTAATTTCCTTAAAGTCAAAAAATAGAATGGGTTTTTTCTCTACTATCCTTAAGAGAGGCAGAAGAAAAAAATTATAATCTCCTTTTTTACTTTCAGAAGAAGAACCCAAATAAATAGGAGTAAGATTTGTTGAACTATTTCTCGGAATGTTAAATCTATCTAATGGAAGAAAATTTCTTTCAAATCTATGACTTTTCTTGAATATCCCTTTGTAAGGAAATGGTGGAGTCCAATTTGAACCAAGCCATTGACTTACAAATATGAGATTTCTTGAACTATTTAAAAAGAAAAGCCAGATTCTTCCATAGATATCTTTCATGAATTTTGGAGAATGACAAATATTCCCCTTGAACCTGATTGAAGAAGTTATTATTCCGTTTTCTTTAATAGAATTTCTTCTTACCCAAAAATAACCAATCTGTGAAAAGAAATTTTCATATGCAATAAGAATTTCGTCTTTTAAAGAAATAATTGCTGGTTGATGCCCATCTCCATATACAATCACTCTATGCTTTTGAAATTTTGAATAAGGTTTAGAGGAATAAGTTAAATAAATATTTGCTTTTTCATCAGACCAAACAACATAAACTTCCCCATTTTCAGTTAGAGTAAGAACTGGAGGAAAAAGTTCTTTACCTTCAAATATTTCTATATACTTTTTTTTCTCTTTTATTTTAGCAAGAGTAAGTTTTTTATTCCCTTTTAAATACCCAACAAGTAATTCTCCTTTTTCAGTGGTTAATATATCTCCTAATGTTGCTTCTTCATCAATCAAATTAATTCTCTCTTTTCCTTTTAAAACACCTTCCCAGGATTCTCCTTTATCTGGTAACCATCTTTCTCCCCAATAATG
>JAGGVW010000147.1 GCA_021157805.1 bacterium | reverse complement strand
TTTGTTATTGGTATAACACATAGAAGAGATACATATAAATAGTAAATTAAATGGCTCCTGTTCCAAGACATTCCGAAATTAAATCTACTTTATGTGAATTGATAAAAAAACAACTTGATATAAAATAGGGTTTTCCTCACTCCTGTTAGAACCGGGTTCTAACAAAGATTGAAAAAAAGGTTGAATAGATGTATTATTAAAATATGTATAAAAAAGTTATATCCCCTGATAAAAGTTTAAAACCAATTATAGAAAAATTAAAAGATTATTTTAAAAAAAGAAAAGAAGTTGTATTTGCCTTTCTTTTCGGTTCTACTATAAGAAACCAGATACATAAGAATTCTGATGTTGATATAGGAATTTATTTTTATCCTGCAGGTGATAAAATAGAAATAGAGGAAGATGTAAGATATGAATGTGAAGAGGAAATATGGGAAGATATTGAAAAATTGTTAAAAAAAGAAGTTGACCTTGTTGTTTTAAATCGTGCTCCTTCAACAATATGTTTAAGTGCTATAAGAGGTATTCCAGTTATAATAAAGGACTGGGAAATTTATCTTGAATTTATGGAAATAGTGGTTTCAGAAGGAATTGATTACCAGGAAATGATAATATCTGAATTTGAAAGAAAAATTGAAAATGAAAAGAGAGATTAAAAAAAGAATTATTAGTTATCTCACATTTTTAGAAAATGAGTTTAGAGATTTCCCTGAATATGAAAATTTAACCCGGGATATTTATTATAAAGATAGAAGAAAAAGAAGAGAAGTTGAAAGGTGGATTGAAAATTTAATAAATTCAGTTGTTGATATTGCAAAAATTATTATAGTAGAAGAGGGATACGAACTTCCTGAGACATACAGAGAAATTGTAAAATTTTTAGAATTATTGAAACCATTTGATAAAAGATGTATTGAATTACTTTCCAGATATACCAAATTGAGGAATATTATTACTCACGAATATATTGATATAAAATGGAATTCTATAGAAAACTTTATAAAAAATAGCGGGGAGATATTTCCTACTTTTATAAGTTCTGTCAAAAAATATTTGAAAAGAGAGATTAAAAAGGGGAGGGGAAAATGAAAAAAATTGTTGTTTTTGTTGGTGTTATTTTATTTTTCTCAATCAGTGGTTTCTGTAAACTTGAAAAAAAGAGTGTCTCTTTAACTGTTTATAATCAGAATTTTGCTCTTGTTTCAGATGTAAGGGAAGGGAAGATTAAAAAAGGAAAAACAGTTTTAAAATTTGATGATGTTGCTTCTCTTATTGACCCTACAAGTGTTTCTTTCTCATCTTTAAATTATCCATCTTCTTTAAATGTGATTGAACAGAATTTTGAATATGACCTTTTAAATCCTGATAAACTTCTGAACAAATATATAAATCTTCAAATTCAAATAATTACAAAAGATGGGGATATTTACAGAGGGAAATTATTGAGTTTTAACAAAGAACAGTTGATAGTGGAAGGGAAAAAGGGTAATGTTTCAATGGTAAATAGAGAAAATATAAGAGATATAACTTTTGGTGAAATTCCAGAAGGTCTTATTTTAAAGCCAACTCTTGTTCTTGAAATTGAAAATAAAAAAGAAACAAATCATCTTCTTCAATTGAAATATCTGACAGATGGAGTTAACTGGAAGGCAGATTATGTTGGTGAACTTTCCTCTGATGATAAGAAGATGAATTTAACTGGATGGGTAACAGTAGATAATAAATCAGGTGCAACATATAAAAATGCGAAATTGAAACTTATAGCAGGGGAGGTTAGAAAAATTCAAAAATACAGACATTATGATGTAATGTATGCAGCAGAAATGAAAAAAGCAGCAGGAGCTCCTCAATTTGTTGAAAAACCATTTTTTGAATACCACATATATACTCTGAAAAGACCAACAACAATTAAAAATAATCAGACAAAACAGATTATGCTTTTAACTGCTTCTGGCATTTCTGTGATTAAAAAATATATATACGATGGTGCTGTTTATAGATATTATCACTACAATAACTGGAGAAAAATTCCTTATAATGATAAAGTTGAAGTCCATATTGTTTTTGAAAATAAAAAAGAAAACAATCTCGGTATTCCATTACCAAAAGGAAAAGTTAGATTTTATAAAAGGGATACTGACAATACCACTCAGTTTATAGGAGAAGATTATATTGACCATACTCCAAAAAATGAAAAAGTTGAATTAACTGTTGGAAATGCCTTTGATATAAAAGGTGAAAGAAAAGTGGTTGAACATAAAAAAATATCAAGCAGGGTTTATCAGGATACTTATCAGATTAAATTGAGAAATCATAAAAAAGAAAAAGTTGAAATAGAGGTAATAGAACATTTATATGGGGACTGGGAAATTGTTAAAAGTTCTCAAAAATATGAAAAAGTTGATGCAAGTACAATAAAATTTATTGTGGATGCATTTCCAGAAAAAGAAGTTGTTATAACTTATACTGCCCTTTACAGATTTTAAAGAGAAATGGCACAACTGAATAAAAAAATAGTTGAGAAAATAATAAAAGATGCATTGAAGGAAGATATTGGAAAAGGCGATATAACCACTTCTTCTTTATTTAATAAAAACTTCAAAGTAAAGGCAGTTCTTATTTCAAAAAGTAATGGCATTTTGTGTGGTGTAGAAGTTTTTAAAAATGTTTTTCTATCCCTTTCTTCTAATTTCTCCTTTAGATTTTTTTTCAAGGACGGAGACAAAATAAAAAAAGGAGATATTGTTGCTGAGATTTATGGACCTGTTAAAGAATTACTTAAAGGAGAAAGAACAGCACTGAATTTTATTCAGAGGTTATCAGGAATTGCTACTGAAACAAAAAAACTGGTAGAAAAAACAGAAGGAAAGGTAAAAATATATGATACAAGAAAAACAACACCAAATTTAAGGGTTTTGGAAAAATATGCAGTAAAAACAGGTGGTGGGTATAATCATCGTTTTGGTCTTTATGATGTAATTCTCATAAAAGATAATCATATAAAAGCATTAATGGAAAAAGAAGGAATTGATAAAATTTCAGCTATAATACTTGGAATAGAAAGAAGCAAAAAACGGACTGGTGGAAAAGTTAAAATTGAGGTTGAAGTTGAAAATTTTAAAGAGGCAGTTGCTGCTTATAAATCAGGAGTAGATATTATAATGTTTGACAATGCTAAAAAAGAAGAAGTTTTAAAATTTAGGAAATTTTTAAAAGGGAAGAAAAAAATTGAAATTGAATGGAGTGGTAATGTTTCTCTGAAGAAAATTGAGGAAATAAAAAAATTGCCTGTTGATAGAGTTTCTGTGGGCTATATCACTCATTCAGCAAAAGCACTTGATTTTTCTCTAAAGATAAAATGAGATATTTTGATACACATTGCCATCTTGATTTCCCCGATTATGATAAAGATAGGGAAGAAGTTATTAAAAGGGCAAAAGAAAGTGGAGTTGAATATATAGTGAATGTGGGGGTGAATGTTGAAAGTAGTAAAAAATGTATTGATATTTCCAGTAAGTATGATTTTATTTTTGCTGCCTGTGGTATTCATCCTTCAGAAGTTAATAAGTGTAGTAAAAGTGATTTAAAGGAGATTGAAAAAATTGGAAAGAATAAAAAAGTTGTGGCAATTGGGGAAATAGGGCTTGATTTTTATTACGGAAAGGATAATAAAGAAAAACAGATTGAAATTTTTATTTCTCAATTGAAAATTGCTTCTGACCTTTCTTTACCTGTAATTATTCATCAGAGAGAAAGTAGAGATGAAGTTATTGAAGTTGTTGAAAAAATGAAAGGGAATTTACCTGAAAAAATTGTTTTCCATTGCTTTGGGTCTGATGAAAAACTTGCTCAATATTGTGAAAAAAATGGATTTTTTATATCTTTTACAGGGATTATAACTTTCAAAAATGCTTCTGGCGTTAGAAAGATAGCAAAGAATTTTTACCTTGAGAGAATAATGGCAGAAACAGACAGTCCATATCTTTCTCCTTCTCCATTAAGAGGGAAAAGAAATGAACCTGCAAGAGTAAGATATATTGTTGAAGAAATTGCCAACCAGAAATGTATGCCAATTAAAGAAATCTCAGATGTTATTTTTGTCAATTCAGTTAAATTCTTCTCCATTCCCCTACAAAATTAGAAAATGTCCAAACCGGGTTTGTCTGGGGTTTGTTTTTCTTATGGAGGATACAGGATGGCTTTTGTTTTGGTCAAGTTTATTTTTGAGGAAACAATACCATTTCATAGAGATTATTTTTGAGGAATGGCAGAAACTTGACAAATTTTTCCACATAGTATAAGATATAATCAAATAGGTAAAGATAAATAGAAGAAGGGATAACAAATAACAAAGTTTTTGTGGTATAATTTAGTAAAATATGTGAAAGTTTTAATAAAATTGGAATTACTGAAGGAAGGATGTTAAGAATGGAAAAAGAAGGTTTAAAAGTTTTAACGAGGAGGGGAAAATGAAAAGGTTTGTTGTAAGGAGTTTATTTGTAGGTTTTGTTTTAACTCGTATGCTCTTCGGAGGTATGATTACACCGAGAGAAAAAATTCTTGCTGAGAGAGCAGCTGTTATAGATGCTTATACCCGATTGGTTAAAAATGTAAAAGGCTGTAATGTAGAAGGGTATGCGACCGTTAGTGAAGCAGTGACAGAATTTATGTACCTTGGGGTTAACACAGAAGCGTTTGTAAGAGGAGCACGGATTGTAGATAAAGGATGTGATAAAGATGGATTTGCTTGGGCGGTTGTGAAGATAAGTTTGAAGACAGTTATTGAAAATCTTGATGAAATTCAGCGAAAATTAATTGAAGATGGGAGAATTAAAATTAATTACAAATTTAAAAAGGAGCTTATTGAAACAAAACCTGTTATTGTAACTGCAGTTGGTTTTGGAGCGGCGAAAAATGTTAAAATTGATAATACAATTCAACCAAGTTCTGATGAGTTGAAATGGGGGCCTATTGCTGAAGCGAGAAGAGCAATGTCTAAAATTAAAATTCCATGTACAACTCAACAGTTTATTCTTGCTTTACGCAGAGCAGAAAATCAGGCAATACTTCAATTAGCAGAAGAAGTAAAAGGTTTTAAAGTGATAAGAGATTTATTGGCAGTAAACGATATCACTGAAGTAGATTTAGAGCAAATCGATGCAAAAGCATTTGTGCAAGGTGCTACTTTTTCTAATATAGATGCTACTCCAGAAGGTAACGTTCTTGTTACTGTAAAATTAAGGATAAGAAATATTGTTGAGGATACAAACGAGGTTATAAGAAAAATAAAAGGTAGACGTTTAAAGTCCATAAGAATTGAGCGAAAAATTCTTGATACCGTTTTAAAACAGACTGGAGTATCATCGTGTAAAACTTCAGAAACAGGTGGTGAGGGAGAATTGCTTCCAGGGTCTATAAATTAATAATTAATGGAGGTAGAATATGTATAATAAGAAAAAATATCTTATCAAAGGGATAATATGTTGTATAATTGTAGTATTTTTTACTGGATGTGCAACTTATGACTACGAAAAGAAAGTTAATACAAAAAAGAAATTGCATCAGGAGATAATAATTGGAGATATCCCGTATTAAATATATTTTTTTATAGAAAAAAATGAGATTGTTTAAAAAGTTTATAACAGTAAGTATGTTTGTGAAATTAGTGAGTTTAAGTTTTAGTGTGCCACATCAGATTCAAAACCTAAAAGATTTAATTTCTGTAGAAGTAGAAGAAAATGTTCCAAAATCTCTTCCGAATGCTCGATGGGAAGCAATTCAAAGAGCAATGAGACGAGCCGTAGAAGAAGCAGCAGGTTTTCAAATTGAAGGTGGAACGGCTATTTTAAATAGCGAAGTAAAAGATTTTATCTCATCACGTACCCAAGGATATGTTGCAAGGTGGAAAATAATTAGAGAAGGGGAAGTAGATGATAGATATGAAGTAAAAATGAAAGCATGGGTTAGGAAAGTTCCTCTTAATAAGGACTTATTTTTCAAAGATTTACCTCTTAAAGCAATCTATGAATGGGTTGGTAAACCGAGAATAGCAGTGAATGTTGTTGATCTTGTAGCATATAAAAGTGGAGAACATGCTGTCCCTCAGGAATTAAAATTTACCAAACGTCAAATAGAGAAAACTTTTATTAATAAAGGAGTAACTATTATTGATGTTCCAAAAAATGTATGGAATGATCCAAAACAAGATAAATTTGACATAGGAGTAGAAGGGATTTCTACATCAAGGTTAAGCAGAAAAATTTCCTTTTTAGAAGGAGAGAATAGTGTTGATTTGTATATTTACACCAATACTTTACAGTTAAAAATTATTAAATTTCCTGGGAGAGAGATAATTGCAAGTGAGATTTATTTTGATCCTGCAATGGGTAAAATGCTTACAAGGGAAGAGTTGCCAACATATGCTTCCTTTACTTGTGATGAAGCAGTGAAAAAAGCAATTAAGCGAAATTTAGAAAGACGTGCGTGGGATATTGTAAGTAAAACCATTAAATATTGGTATTTAGAATTAAATAAACCAAAAACTATTTCGATAACTGTTGAAAATATTTTTCGTGGAGAGGAAGTTGATACTATTCGTAGAATATTATCAATATTAGATGATGTTGTAGAAGAAAGGTTTAGAGGGCAGCGAGATGATAGGGCAAAATTTGAAGTTGATTTCAGAGGTACAACTGTAAGATTGGCTGAAGCAATTGAAAGGCGACTTCCTGCACTTGTAAGGGTAGGATTGTTTAATGATCAGATATATTATAAAAAAACCAAAGGGAAGAAACTTATAAAACCACAGTTATATATTGTTTCTGTTAAGGATGTTTCATTAACTCAAATAAATTTTATTAAGAATGCACTTGCTGATAAAGTATCGAGCATAGAACAGAGCAGTTTTAAAAATAAAACAGTTGAGTTCAATATTAGTTATTTTGGTACGAATATTGAACTTGCAGAAGTATTAGAGAATATTTCAGGGATAGAGATTGCAATAACTGGATGTTTAGGGAACAAAATAACAGGTGAAATTAGAACGAAAAAGATTAAAGTAGAAATTAATTAAGGAGAATGGATATGCAATTTCATTATGTCAGGAAGATAAAAGGTATATTTTTTTTGTTAGTAATATATCCAGTATTTATTCAATCCGATAATGTTCTTCTATTTAGAAAACCATTTGATACAAATAAGAAGAAACTTGTAGTTATTGCTTGTCAATCTACTTCATCTGATGGTTATGATGGTTGGACCACTAATTTACTCCAAGAAAAATTTATCAGGCAGGGAATTCCTTGTTATAGTACAGAAGAGATAAAAAGAATTTGGCGGGATGAACTTAATAGAAAAATATTAGTAAATGATATTAATGGTGTAGTGGATATTGCTGGAAATCCTTTTAAGAATACGTGGATATTGAGATTTTATATAAAGGAAAATAAAGTTAAGAACATAATTGGAAGATATTTTGTAGCAACAGTACATACTTCCTTAGAGATTGTAGATGGAAACACGGGCAAAACTATTGCTGCATATTCATCATCACCGATGGGTACTCCAGCAAATCCTGGTTGGATTGCTGAAACTCAAGATGGAGCTGTGAAATCAGCTATTCAAGCATCTTTATCTGAAACAATGGCTGCTGTGGGTACTGATTGGTGGGAACCTCCAGGAATTTCTACAGTTAATTTAAAATGGGGAGAAACAAAAAATTTATCTGTTATTGGTAAACCAACCTCATTTGTTTTCTTTAATAATTTTCTTATTTATACCTGTAGAAAAGGATGTTTTGCAATAGATATAAGGAGTAAAGAAATAAAAGAAATAGGAAATGGTGAATCTACTGCAGTTGCACCTAATAATGTGTTAAAGAAAATTTATGTCGCAAGAGCAGGAAGAGTAGAGATATGGGAATTTCAAAATGGCGAGTTTAAAAAAGAAAAAGAATGGTCAATACCTGAAAAATTATCAAAAGTGAAATCCAGTCAATCTGGATATTATATTGGCGGTTCAGGAAAAAAGAATGTTTTCCTGTGGAATAGAGAAGGGAAATTAGAAGTCCATAAAAAAGTAAAACTACCTATTTATGATATAGCAGTAAAAGAATCAGGGAAAATATGTGTTATTTCTGGCTCGCAACGTTTAGATATAGATAAAAACGGAGAAAAGGTAACCTCTTTAATTTCAACACCTTCTGAGAAATGGGTAAGAAAATTTACAACTGTGGGGGCACTTTCAAATGAAGGGTTTTTCTCAATTTTGGGTATTAAAAAGTTGCACATATATTTAAACGCTGGAGCATCAACACAACATTTCTTAAAAATTGTGGATTATAGAGGACAGACAAAGCAGATTTTATTGCCAGACGATCCTGAAAGGACAAGAACACCACAACAGATAATATTTTTTAATAATAGTTTTCGTTTTATTGGGGTAGCAGTAAGATATGAAGCAAATAGAGCAGGATATATTGGAATCTGGGATCTTCTTACTTCTAAAAATATATTAACAAGAAAGTTTTCAAAACCGAAATATCCAAAAATGATATCAGTTTCTCCTGATGGGAAATGGATTGCTTGTTTGGTGTCAAAATCTAAAGATATTGTTCTCTTTAAAATTGAATAAAAGAAAAAAAGGAAGGAGGTGATGTGTAACAAAAATGTAGAAAGAAGGAGGAAGTTAGTAGTAGTTGGTAGAAAGAGATAAGATGTTTTTTTAGAAAGGAGGAAAAATGAAAAAAGTAGTGAGGTTTGTAGTGGGAGTGAGTTTAATTTTGGGATTTGCTGGTTTTGTTTCTGCTGGAACTCAAGCAGGAGATAAAACTTTTAATATTTATGCCTCCATTTCTATCCCAGAGGAGGGAGATACAACATGGATGGCGATGATTAGTGGGGGTTACTTTATGACTGACCAATTTCAATTGGAAGGAGCTACAGCTTTAATAGGGACGGAGGATTTAACTTTCGGAATGATTATGCTAAGGCCAAATTTACATTTTGCTACCGCAGGCACGACAGTTCCATATATTGGAGGTACTCTTGGAACAACCTTTGGTGATTATGACACAGAGTTTATATATGGAGGACAGATTGGTTTAAAACAATTTATTAATGAGAGAACCTTTTTACAATGGGAAGGAAGTTATACGATAATGGATGTAGAAGGTGATTCATCTGGAACATTTATGATAACTCTCAGTATTGGTCTAAAGTTTTAAATTGAAAGTGAGAGATGGGGAGCACAGAACGTCTGTGCTCCCCAATTTTTTATTATACTATGTGAGTGGGACGAATGTATTTTTTATGAAAGTGCCTGTTGCCTCATATAAGAATCTAAATAAATAATATACGATACCTCATTTAAATTTCTAAACAAAAATTTCTTCTTTTTCTATTTTTTCTCCTTTTTCTTTCAATTTCTTTCTCCTTATCATTTCAAACAATTTATCTTCTAATTCAATCAGGTTTTTCTTTATTTCAATCAGGTTTAAACTTTCATATGTTTTCTTTAATTTTTCTTTTGTTTTTCCATCTATCTTTTCACATTCCATAACTCTTTGATAAGGGGTTTTTGGTGTATCATATCTTTTTCTTTTCTATTAATTTCATTTGTGGCTGGAAATAATTTGTGTAAACTCGTAAATATTTATATATCTGATTTATTGTTTCTACTTCTTTTTTTGTTTCATATCTAAAATACCCAACTGCTTTCCTAACATCTACCACAAAGCACGGCGGATCCGCCACGTTGTTTGGCGGATGTTGCATCAAGTGTTTGAGCAAATATTCCTCTTGCCACACCTCCACTATGATCAACTAAATCTACCTCTATAAATTCAGGCATTTTCTCATTCCAATCTGCAAATGTCCTTACCGGTATCTGACTTCTTAATAAACTACATGGTTTTGTCTTACTCCTCCTTTTCAATTCTAACTGCTTTTTGTAATATCTTAATTTCCTGTCTATTGTCGCTGCAACCGCCATCATCATACAGAACCAATCTTCTTTCAATTGTCTCGTCTTAAAATCATCCACTTTCTCTCTTAAATTCTCTTTTATCTTTTCTATCTCCTGCTCACTATACGGTAATTCTAACTTTTTCAAGGTCCTCTGTATTTGATTTTTGCTATATCCATTACTTATCAATGAAATTAAAAATTCTTCAAAGTCATCTGAACTCCTTTTGTATTTTTCTCCTAACAAATATGGTCTGAATTTCCCATTCCTTGTTCTCGGCACCTCTAATCCCAACTTTCCAAATTTTGAAATTAAATCCCTACTGTAATACCCATTCCCTTTATCCTTCTCTTCTTTCTCTAAATAGGTTCATTCGTATTTAGTGTGGAGCAATTTCTACAAGTTATTGAAAAATAAAGAGATAGAGAAAATTGACAGTTACCAAT
>JAGGVW010000130.1 GCA_021157805.1 bacterium | reverse complement strand
TGACAATTTAAAAGACCAAATTTTAAGAGAATTAATTACTTATATGAGTTCTGACCCTTCCACCATTGAACGTTCAATCCATTTAATAAGAATTTCTCGTTGTTTGGAACGTATAGCCGATTTATCCACAAACATCTGTGAAGATGTAATATTTATGGTGGAAGGCAAAGTTATAAAACACCACAAAGATGAAAATTAGTATAATTTCAATTCTGTGGAGGACCGTCCTCCTCAATCAAAAATAATTTCTCTAACCAGTTTTTATCATCCAGAAATAATACATGATGATTTATATATTCATCTTTTGAAGGAGGAGAAATTCTCCCTTTTTTCAGTTTTTCGTAAGAGGTCTTAGAAAGAATAAAAGATTCTAAAATCACATTCTTTTTTCCGAGTTTTTGTTCTAATTGTTTAATATCCTCACTAAGTTTTATTTTTTCATCATCCAGCCCTTTTGTATGTTCTAATCCTTTTGGATCGATAAAAATTATAAATTGTTTTCTGCCAGTTTTAATCCACATAATAAAGTCAGGATAAAATCCACTTAGGTTAAAAAATCCAACACCAGATTTCGGATAATTCCGTAAAAGATAAATCTCAACTCCTGAAAATTTATTTTTATTCTTTTTTAAATACTCCTTTAACCCAACAATAAACTCTTTTTCACTCTCTACAAGACCAGTTGGTGAAATTTTATTTATTTTTTTACTTTGAAGGAGAATTGGCACATAAAGATGTTTATCAAAATAAATTCGTGGTAAAGTTTTAGTATCTTCTCTAATCAACTTTTTAAAATTCTGTGCTAATTTCCTTATTTCTTCAATGAGGTTTTTTTCTTTCTTATCAATTTGAACCGTATAACTGAACTTTTTCCCAGGTCTTTCAAAGAGAGAAAGTATGTGTTGTTTCCCAACAGTTCCGTAGTATAAATTTTCCATCTCAAAACGTTTTGCATATTTTCTATAGAATAGTTCTATATATTTCTTGATGATGAGAATTGCTATATCTTCTATTTTAATTACATTGTTATGAGATTTTACTTCAAAAATCTCAGGTAATGTCAAAATTTTATATCTATCTGATAAAAGTATATTTTTTAATCCATCTCTTGTTAAAACCAGATTCCAATATCCTTTCGTAATTTTAAAATCACAGATCTCTTCCCATATTCTTTCCCAATTCAATAAATCTATAATGTTTTCAGGCAATCTTATTTCCTGAACTTGACCTATAATTTGAGATGTAGTAATACTTATTTCCTTTCTTTCTTCATCTATGTATTTTCTTTCTTTCCCTAAATACACGGATAATCTTGGCAAAAGGTCTATTGTAAAGAAAATTCTGTCATCAAGTTCTAACTTTAAAACTTCTTCTTCTGGAAATTCTTTTTTCTCATCCTTCGTAAGTGTATAAAGATTTTTCCATTTTTTTTCATGTTGAGGGATAACAGGTATTTCAATGTTCTCAAACTCAACTTCTTCTTTCCTTATTGCTTCTAAAAATTTATCTAAATAATCAGCCTTGATACCATAAATATTAAGCATTTCTAAAAACTGAATTGGGCTTTTCTCATCACTCCTTTTAAGAGACATTCCTTTACCTTTCAACCTTACTCCTCTTCCAAATAATTGGATAATCTGTGGACCCTGTCCTTTCCCAATGTTTAAAAGCCCCATTGATGAAACCCGCCAGGTATCCCATCCTTCAATGAATTTTTTTGAACCAATAAGAATATTTATAGGGGAGTTTTCCTTTTTAATTGAATCAAAAAGAGAACCTGATACAGCATCTTGCTCTACAGATATTCCATTTTTCTGTAGTTGTTTTTTAAATCCTGAAGTATCACCAATATTTATCACTCCAAAATATTCATTTTCTCCAACCTTTAAGCCAAATTCACCAACAGCATTTTTTAACTCATATATGTTAAAACGCCCTTTTCCTGCAAAAATTTTCTTATACAAATCATCAAGTTCAAATCCTCTTTTTGCAAGATACTCAAATTTATTCTCAAATACATCGTTGTTATCTTCATCTTTTAAGGAAGTTTTTCCAGTTAAAATATCCTTTCCCTTTTTAAATACCCATTTCTCATCCTCCATTACTTTCTTAATAAATTCTACAATTTGAATAACATCTGATTCCTCTTCTTTACCTGTAACTGTTGTCCCAACAAAAATCCAGAGTGGTTTTTCAAGGTTATGTTCTTTAGTTAATTTTTTATTCTCTTCATAAACTAAAAGTTGTTCATAAAAAGATAACATATTTGCTATAAACATTGTTTCTTGGAATTCTTTTTCGCTTAATTTTGCCTGTCTGACATTAATTACAGAGAAATCTTTTCCATAACCATCTAAATAAAAATATTTATATGAGTAGTTAAAAATAATTGATTTCGCATATTCTTCAAGTATTTCTTTGTTTTTTTTACTTAAAATCTGTCCAAATGTAGCACTATATTCAAAAACAAGGCCACTTTTACCAAGTTTATTTCTCAATCTTGCCCACTTCTGCTCTTCTGATTTTTTACCTTTATGCCCTTCATCTACAAAAACAAGGTTTCTACCTTCAAATACATTGACTGGAAGAGTTACACCACCACCTTTTTTCTCTTCTACAAACTTTGTCATCTCTATAACTAAAACTTCACCTTCGTCTCTAAATGCCCCATAACTACTTAAACTACCTTCATACAATTTGCAAGGAATACCACTTTTTTGTAATTCCTCAAAGTGCTGTTTTGAAAGTCCTTCGTTGGGTGTAATCAGAATAATATTATCTGGAGAAAACAATTTGTAGTGAAAAAACTGATAATAATTTATATGTGTAATCAATGTTTTTCCAGAACCTGTTGCCATCCAGAAAGCAAGTTTATTTAAATCTGACTCACAAAACTTCT
This sequence comes from bacterium, assembly GCA_021157805.1. The sequence goes on along the minus strand of JAGGVW010000130.1, from coordinate 7,264 downwards.
CTATAAAAGCAATATTTTCCTTCTGTCTATATTCCCGAAGAAATTCATTCAAATTATACAAAAATTCAGGTTTTCTATTTTTTAAGTTATCTAAGACAATCTCAGTAAAAAGTACCGCAAGGTATTGGAAATATTTAAGAGTTATAGGTTCACGTCTATAATTAATTTTCCTTACATAATTCTGAATATTTACATCATATCTAAGAAGTGTCTCTTCTGAAAGTTTAATATTATCAAAAGATGACCTTAAGATATTTACAAAATAAGTTCTTCCATCAATATCTGTTCCTATTGGTGTATCTTTCATCTTCTCCTGTAAATCTCTAAAATCATCAACACCAAAAAGAGAAAGAAGGTATTTGTTTAAAACAAGGTATTTTTCTATCTTCATAATTATTCTCTCTGTAAGTTTTCTAAAATTTTTTTAATTTGGGATTTTAAAACAGGTATATCTATTTTTATTGTATCCCAAACGAGTTCATATTTTATACCAAAATAGAAATGAATTAGTCGGTCTCTCATCCCTGATATATCTTTCCATGGAATAGAAGAATATTTTTGTTTAATGTTATCAGGAATATTTCTTGTTGCTTCTCCAATAATTTCAAATTTTCTTATTACTGCACTTGACCTCATATCATCTCTCTTAAATGTCTCAAAATCTATATCTTTTACAAATTCCTCTATCGCTTCTATTGCTTCTAAAATATCTTTCAGATAGAGTTTTGAATCTCTCATAAATAAACTACCTCCTTCAGTATATATTCTCTAATTTCTTCTCTAATGGTATCTATAGGAACTATATCTACTCTTACAGAGAGTTTTTCTTCAAGAAAATTTGCAAGTCCCACTAAATTAAGTAATGTAGCACCTTCAAGGAAATTTACAAGAACATCCAAATCACTACTTTCTTTTTGTTCTCCCCGAACATAAGAACCAAATATTCCTACTATTTCTGCCTTATAATCCCTTCTTATTCTAACTTTTAAACTTTCAAGCGTCTTTGTTATTTCCGCAACTTTTTTGTTCATAGTTTATCCTATCAATCTTTTAAACTCTGGTTCAATGTAACGGATTTCTACATTATGATTACCAAGTTTTGGAGTTAAAACACTTTGCCCATTTATATAGACAATTTGTGGTTCCCATGGTTCAAGTTCTTTTATAATAAACTCCTTATCTTTCTTAAAGTTATCCTCATCCCAATTATCATTATATTCTCTCCAGACAACTCCTATATCTTTTCCCTCTTTTTCACCAAGAATAAATAAATATTTTTTCCCATTATTTTTTGCCTTTATTTTCTTAACTTTTAATCCAAGAAGATAATTAAATGTTTCAGGAATATCCACCACCATCTCTTTTGGCTCACCAACTTCTTCAAGATTAACTTTTAGTTTGTATGAAAAAGGATTTTTAAGTTGTTCTATATTTAATAAACTTGGATTTTCTCGTGTTTCATAATCTAAGAAATATTTAATAAGATACTCATCTTCAAATAAACTTTGTGCGACCTCATGGGACTTAAGTTCAATATTGTCTAAAGTATCTTCATATTGTTCTAAAATCTGGTATTTAAAGAAGATCCCAATACCATCAGTATCTTGTGGCTTACCCTCTTTCCAGTTAAATGAATACGCTACTTTTTTTATTCTTGGAATAATAACCGTATCAAAATAATCTGCCATTTCTACAAGAATAAATTTCCTTTTACCTCCATCTTCTTTGTTAAGTTTCATAACCGCATGAGCCGTAGTGCCAGAGCCGGCGAAGAAGTCAAGAATTACGTCACACTCTTTTTTTGTAGAAACATAAATCAATATCCTAATTAAAGAAACTGGTTTAGGATTCATTATTCTAATTAGTTCTGCTAAATAAGGAAACAATGATGTTATTTCTTTTGTAGCTTCTGTATTCATGCCAATTGGCATGCCATTATCTAAAAGAATACTTTTAAGCAAGTCACCATTAATCATACCGTTCTCTTTATATAAATAATTTTTTATCATTACATCATATTTCCTATTTTTCTTTGCAAAGACCTTTATCAGTCCCTGTTTATAGTATTTTTCAACCACTTCTTTACTGATTAACCATGTAGACTTTCCGGGTAACCAAATAGGAATTAATTTTTTAGAGCGTTTTTCATCAAAGAAATATTGTATTTTTTTGCCCCTTTCAAAATATTCAAAACCCACAATTTTATCATTAACTTCATCATATAAAATTCCATAATTAAGATTCGGCCTTCTCTCTTTAGTTTGCTGACTAGGTCCTACTAAACCCATCCATCTATAAGATCCTCTTTCATCCTTGTCCTTATACTTTTTCAACTTTGATTCACTTATAATATTGTGATAGAGAAAGCTGTTTTCACGTCCAAAAACTGTGATGTATTCATGATTTTCAGTCATATTTTTCTCAGAAAAACTACCTATTCCGCCCCTTTTTTTCCAAATTAAATTTCCAAATCTCATAGGAAATATTGAGTGTTGAAGTATCTGCAATTTATAACTTTCGCCCGTTTGTGGAATTAAATCTCCAATGTTTGTGAAAATAACTCCCCTATCTTTCATTAATTTTTTAGCTAAACTCAATCTATTTTCCATCATCGTAAGCCATGAAGAATGCTGATACCTGTCCCTATATAAAAATTCATCACTTCCAGTATTGTAAGGTGGATCAATATAAATACACTTTATTTTCTCTTTATGCTTTTCTAAAAGTAAATTTAATGCTTGCCAATTTTCGCTTTTTATAAGTAAGCCATCTAAAAGGTCGTCTAAGTCGGAATCCTGTGTAAGTTTTTCAAGTAGTTTTTCTTTAAATTCTTCACTGAAATATCTTGTATCAATTGGAAGTTTCTTGTTCTTTAATTCTTTTTTTGTTTTTGGTATATCAAATTCTAACTCTCTCCATTCTTTTTTCTGCTCTTTGTTGTCCCATATCTCCTGATAAAATTCTACTGGCACTCGGTCTGTAGTTATTACATACTCTGTTTTTAATACAAATTTCTTTTTCTCCCATAATTTTTTTTGAAAATTTTCAATCTGGGAGAGAAAATCAATTATATCCTCTCCAATCTCACGAACAACTTTTGCACGGGTAATATGTTTGTCTAAAAATCTTTCTTTTTCCAGTGTCTCAATGTCTAAAACTTCACTTTTGATAAAATAATCCAGTTGCTCTGAAAGAAACTTTTTAAGATTTTTATGAATAAAGTAATCTTTTGTGTTTTTTGCTGTGAATCTTGAAAGTTGATAGAGAAGAAGTGGCTTTCCATTCTTATATTCTTTACTTAAGTATGCTTTTGTATTTATGTCTTTAATTTTATTAAGAATATTTTCATAAATCCTTTGATTAATTTTCTCCTGTTTTGAAGTATTACTTCCACCTTCTACTTGATAATGTTTAACTTCTTTCTCACTTAACTCTCTGTATTGGAAACGGACAATTAACTTTTTATCATTAATTCGTTCTAACGGATTTTCATCATCAAGAATAAAAAACCTTTGTTTTGTTGCTTTCTTTGAACCTACTTCTTCTTTTGCAGAAACAATACGAAAGGTAACTCTATAACCATCTGCTTTAAAGGTATAATCCCGGAAAAGTAATCCAGTTTTTATATAATACTGGTCTGAGTTTGCCCAGTAAAGTTTTACTTCTTCACCATTATAGGGAATAGCATATTTATGTCCTTTAATTGAATAGCGATAAAGGGGAGTAAAATCTCCTTCTTCATAAAAACGAGAAAAAAAGTTGTAAAGGTCATTAAACACCTGAAGTTTGATTTCATCAATGGTTTCTGCTTCCTCTTTCTGAGCTTTTATTGAGAGATAATTCCTGCCAAGAGGTGTATCTTTAAATTGTTCTTTAAGTTCTCCAGCAGGTGTGAAAGCATCTTTCCCTAAACTTTGAGTAATTTTCTCCTTTATATCTTCAAATCTCTTTTCTATGTTATCTAATCTTTCATGTTTATGTTTGGTAAAAGCAGTGTTAACTTTATTTAAAAGGTCTTCTTGGATGAATTTCTCAATCTGGTCTCGTTTATAATTTAAAATACGATAAATTCCAAAATCTAAATCTGATATTTCAAACTGGAATAAATTCTTAAGTAACTCTTGAAACTTTTGGAAAGTATCCATAATTACCCCACTTTGTTTTTACTTTTTCCATCCTTCATATTTTGTAATACCCTCTTCATTTAAAGATATTCAGATAATTTTTTGCTCTCATTTTCACAATTTAACCTTTTTATATTATATCAGAACCACTAAATTTAATAAAATAAGTTCATTTTCAAAAAATTTTATTCTCCTATGGGAAGCAACTTACAGGCAAATTGAGGTAAATTATTTTTTGGAAACAAATTTATTGTTATCTATGAAAAATCTTAAGTTTCTTTTCATATCTTTCTTAACTCCAATTCTCTTTGATGTTTTAATTTTAACTTCTCTTTTTTCATCTACAATAAAAATTTCACATTCTTTAGATGTAATATCAATGCCATCCTGCTTTTTATCAATTTTAAAACTCTGAGTAAATTTCCCTGGACCAGATGCAAGTTCTTCAATTTTTTCTTTTTTCCTGTTTTTTTTCATAATTTCAATCCCTTCAACTGGTTCTACTGCCCTTATAAGAACTGCTCCAACTTCATTTTTTTTGTGAGAAATAATATTCAAAAGATAGTTATTGTGGACCATATATATAAGAAGTGTTCCAGGTTTTGAAGCCATTTTATTGTAGAATAGAGCACTTTTTTTTCTGTATGCTCTGCTTGCAGGGTCATCTTCTCCAAAATATGCTTCTGTTTCAACTATAATTCCTGAAAGAGTTTTATTATTTACCTTTCTAACAAATTTTTTACCAGGAAGTTCTTTTGCGACAATATCTGGTTCTCTCTCAAAAAACTTCTTCTTTAATATCCTTTCTTTTTTCTTATTCATAGTGTAAAATTATAAACCAAAAAGGAGTTAAGATGAAAGAAATGGTAAAAAAATGGGATTTTATATGGGATGTTTATTATGAAAAAGTTAAAAATTTTTCTCTTGTTGGGAAAATATCCCTTTCTGTTTTCTTTGCGCTTCTTACAGGTATTTCAGCTCAGATTTATATTAAATTACCTTTTACTCCTGTTCCTTTAACTTTTCAGGTATTTATTGTTTTACTTTCAGGGATTTTACTTGGAAGAAATCTTGCTGCTCTTTCGCAGTTTTTTTATTTTATTTTCGGGATTTCAGGTATCGGTTGGTTTTTTGGAAGTGGAGCAGGAATTTTGAGACCTACAAATGGGTATATAATTGGTTTCATTTTTTCAGCATATTTTATAGGAAAATTTTTCAACCTTAAGAAAAATAAAACATACTCTTTTTTAATTATGCTTTCTGGTATATTTATTATTTACTTTTTTGGTTGCCTCTATCTTTCCTTATTTCTTAAAATCGGGATTTATAAAAGTTTTCTTCTTGGTGCAGTTCCCTTTATTCCTTTTGATATTTTTAAAGCATATCTGGCGGCGGTAGTTGGTAATTCAATTGTCAGGAACAGGAGGATTTATGAAGAAATATAATGTTGCTGTTGTTGGGGCAGGTATGGTTGGTAAAAAAATGGTTGAAATCCTATTTGAAAGAAATTTCCCGGTGAAAAATTTTAAAATACTTGCAACACACGAAAGAGAAGAGGAAATTGCAGGTAGAAAATTTAAAGTTGAAAAAACAGAAATTTCTTCGTTTAATGGAATTGATATTGCTTTCTTTGCAGGGACAGAAGGTGAAAAAGGTGCAAGTAAATTATTTGGATGGGAGGCAGTTAAAAATGGCTGTATAGTTATTGATAATGGCTCTGATTTCAGAATGGATAATAGAGTTCCGCTTGTTATACCTGAAGTTAATCCAGAACATTTAAAAAATCATCAGGGATTTGTAGCAAACCCAAATTGTTCAACAATCCAGATGGTGATGGCTATTTATCCATTATATAAAGAGTTTAAAATTAAAAGAATTATTGTATCAACATATCAGGCAGTTTCTGGAACAGGAAGGAAAGCGGTTGAGGAACTTGAAAAGCAGGTAAAAAGTTATGTAAGTGGGGAAAAGATTGAAAAAAGTGTTTATCCTCACCAGATTTTTGGGAATGTAATTCCTGAAATTGGAAGTTTATCAGATGAGTTTCCAGGTTATTTTACTGAAGAAGTAAAGATGATAAAAGAAACAAGGAAGATACTTTGCGAAGAAAAACTTAAAATTTCTGCTACCTGTGTTAGAGTTCCTGTTTTCAATGGACACTCTGAAAGTATTACCTGTGAATTTGAAGAAGAAGTGAGTATTGATAAAATTAAAGAAATTCTTAATGAATTTCCAGGAGTTTGTTTGATGGATAGACCAGAAGAATCATTTTACCCAACCCCAGTTTTTGCTTCCGGGAAAGATGAGGTTTTTGTTGGAAGAATAAGAAAAAATCCAGCAATTAAAAATGCAGTTGATATGTGGGTTGTATCTGATAATATAAGAAAAGGAGCAGCACTAAATACAATTCAGATTGCGGAAAAAATGATAGAGGAAAACTTAATTTAAAATAATTATTCATACACTCCTTACAAAAAGCGAACTTATGTATTTAATTTGACAGGTATATTTTTATAAATAAAATTTATTTTTATGGAGACAGTAAAGAAATATGTTGCTGTTGACCTTGGAGCAGAATCTGGAAGAGGTATAATTGGTGAATTTAATGGTGAGAAAATTCAGATAAAAGAAATTCACAGATTTCCCACTTACAATACGAAAGTCTTTTCTCATATTTTCTGGGATGTTTTAAAAATATTTGATGAAATAAAAGTTATTTTAAGAAAGGCAACCGCTGAAGGAGAAATAAATGGAGTGAGTATAACAACATGGGGAGTTGACTGTGGATTTATTGGAAAAGATAATCTTTTATTAACAAATCCTTTCCATTACAGAGACAGTAGAACTGATGGAATTATGGAAGAAGTTTTCAACATTGTTGCACAGAAGGAAATTTTTGAAAAAACTGGCATTCAATTTATGCCAATAAATACCCTTTATCAACTTTATGCCACAAAAAAAGAGTTCCCTTATATTATAGATTCAACAGAGAAAATCCTTTTTATGCCAGACCTTTTTAATTTTTTTCTAACGGGTAAGAAGTTTTCGGAATATACAATTGCCACAACTTCTCAGATTTATAATTCTCTTCTTGATGGACAGCCAGAAGCACCAAGAGGAAACTGGAACTATGATATTAT
>JAGGVW010000046.1 GCA_021157805.1 bacterium | reverse complement strand
TTCTGCTGTCTCTCCTTCTGTTATTAATCTGTCTGCCTGTTGTTTCATCCATTCTGCCTGTTTTTCTCTGTCTTCTGGATATAGTAGTTGGGCGTATTCTTTCATTGTCTGGTGTTTTTTTCTGTATTCTGCAAGATGGTCATAACAGGTTATTAGAAGTGGATAGATTTTCTTCAATGTTTCTGGATTTTCTGTTTTTTCTTTCGCTTTTTCCAGTAATTCTTTTATCTCTCTGTACTGTGGGATATTTTTTATTGTGTATTTTTCTCTGTTTTCCATTCTGTTGTATAAGATTTCTGCTTTCTGATATAAAATTTCTGATATATAAGGGCTTTCTGGATATCTGGTAATGTAGTTATTATAAAATTCCTCTTTTTCTTCTTCTGTCTCTGGTGGGTTTAAAACAAAAAGATAATACTCTGCTTCTGCTTTTATTTTTCTGTCCCAACTTCCTTTTAATTTTTCAAATATCTCTTTTGCTTTCTCTTTTTCTCCTTTTCCATAATATGTTTTCCCTATCTCAAGTTCTGCACTCTCCCTGTATTCTGTCTCCGGATATTCTTTTAAAAGATGGAGAAATTTTTTAAGTGCTTTCTCTTTTTCATTCAGTTTCATATAACACATCCCTATCTTAAATATTGCTTTTTCTTTATCTTTTGTCTTTCCCTTTTCTTTTTCTATGTATTTCTCAAATATCTCTGCTGCTTCTTCCCAGTTCCCTTTTTTGTATTCCTTCTCTCCTTCTTTTACCCATTCATATTCTATTTCTTTTATCTTATCTCTTGGTATCCCTATTTCTCCTACTTCTGTCTTTATTATTATCATTTTCTCCGTTTCCTTTATTATCCTTCCTTCATATACACTTCCGTTTTTCAGAATTACTGTATCTGCCCATATAAGGTTAAAAAATAAAAGAAAAATAACTATCCCTCTCATTTCCTTTCTGTTTCTATTATGTACTGTTTTGTTATCTGGAGTTTTTTTATAAGAAGTGTCAGAATGTTTTTGTCTGTTCTGTATTTCTTTATTTCTTTTTCTTCTGGATACCTTATTTCTTTTATTCTTCTCACTCTCATCCACTCAGGTATTTTTATTTTTACTTTTATATTCTCTTTGGGTGTATGTTGAAAATATGGTGGTTTTTCAAAATAACTTTTATGCTCATTGTTTATCAGAATTAATATTATCCCTTTATCTCCACATAAAAGTGTATATGGTGTAATTTTTTCTTTATCCACTTTCGCCAGTTTAAATGGTTCACTTATCACTATGTAATCTTTCAGTTTCTGTAATTCCCAGTTTATCTTTTTTATTTCTTCTTCAAGTGGGTTATTTGCTGGATATCCTGTTTTCTTATTGTAGACATAATACCATATCCCTTTACTTCCTTCTCCTATTTCACTCCAGACAATTATCCTTTCTTCTTCTGGTGTTTGAAATCTTGTCCCTCTATGTGTAAATGCTTCCGGTATTGTCCATAATATCTTTGGCTGGCAGGCAAGTTTGGCAAGTTTTGTGTAATAGGCGTTTTTCTCAGGTAGGTTGTGATAGTATGTTATTTCATATGGGTCTACTACAAATATATCCACAAGTTCTGAATATATAAAGTAGTTATCAGGTTTTCTATGTTCACAACCATATAAGAATGTGGGGTGTTTTTTATCATACTGGTAAAGTTTTTCTATTCTTTTTGTTATTTCTTTTGCACTTGTCCCCAACAGTTGTCTTTTTATTCCATCTCTACAGGCAGGGTCATCAAATATATGGCATGCTTTATACTCAGGAAGGTTTGAAAATGTGAGTAGTTTCTTCTCATTGTAGTGGAAATCAAATCTATCTTTGTTAAAATATAATTCCTCTCTTGTATCTCCTCCATATCCCTCCAGAACAAAATGACTGTATGCCCTTATTAATGTGGATATTTCTTCTTCTGTCTCTGCTTTCAAATATATGTATTTCCCACTCTTTACAGATTCTGGTATTTGGTAAATTGCCACTATTTTCTCCATTGGTTTTATTTCTTTCTCTGGAATAAAACAATCTCTCGTTATATCCTTTCCATCTAAGTATAGTTTCTTTAAAGTATGTGTTTTGTCTGAAGGGTTTTGAATGTATATGTAAAGTGTTTTTAATTCTTTATCAAAATAAGCACCAGAAAAGGTTAATGAAGATACCCTTGGTTCTACTACTGTTTCATATTTTCTCTCTTCTTCATCTTTAAATTCTACTTTTATAAGTTTCTTTGTTCTCCATCTTAATTTTATTTTTAATTCTCCATAACTTTTCGGGAGAATTTCCGGTGGTGTCAGTTGATACCACAGACAATAATCATCGGGTATATCTAAAACAGAATATCCATTATACTTAATTTCTTCTATTTTCTCTGAAAAGGATGAGCTGTTGTAAAGAAATATATAAACTGTGCCTTTATCTATAGGATGAATTTTTCTGTAATAATGACTTTCTATCTCAAAAGAGTGGGCAAGCCCTTGCAGAAATAAGAAAATAACAAATATTTTAGTTATTTCTTTCATTCTACCTCCATTATACCCCCCCCCAACTAACTTCTGTCAGGAGCAATTGTTCCCCAAAATATGGAAATAATACCAACTTGATGTCTACATTTCTACCTCTAAGGGCGGAATGAGAAAATTATTTTCAAATCTTAAAGTTAGTACA
>JAGGVW010000189.1 GCA_021157805.1 bacterium | reverse complement strand
TTTTTTTAAAGTATTTAGAATACCTGATAAATACAAAAAACACAATACCTGTCTCAACTAAAAAAGTTAAAACTCCACTTATAAATATCTGTTTTTCTACTTCTAAACTTTTTAAAAAAACGGAAGATAATATAGAAAAAAATAAAAGAATTAAAATAATAAAAATAGAGAAAAAAAGGTCTGGTTCTCTGTTATTCTCCAATAATTTTTGTTTCCTCATCAAGATAAATTCCTCTTAGATTCATCTCAAGAGTGCGTGGTGAAGGAGAAGCGGCTAATCCAACTTCTTTTTCAATAATTTCATTCTGGATTAACTGGACAAGATGTTGATTGAATGTTTGCATTCCGACTTCTTTGTCAGCAGCCATTGCTGTATAAATCTTATTTAATTTATTATCCTGTATGAGTTTTGAAATAACAGAATTTACAATCATAATTTCACAAACAGGCACAAGACCTGTACTATCCTTTCTTGGTAATAATTTTTGACATATCGTTGCTCTAAGATGATAAGCAATAATTTTTCTAATCTGCTCATGCTGGGATGATGGGAAAAAATCAAGTATTCTTGTAATTGTTGTTATCGTATCAATTGTATGTAAAGTGGCAAAAACAAGATGACCTGTTTCACATGCATTTATTGCTGCCTGAAATGTATCAACATCTCTCAACTCTCCTATCAGGATTATATCAGGGTCTTCTCTTAAAACATGTTTTAAAGCAGAAGCAAAAGATAAGGTATCAATCCCAACTTCTCTCTGGTCTATTATTGATTTCTTATCTTTATAAAGATATTCAATCGGGTCTTCAATAGCAATAATATGAGCAATTCTATTCTGATTAATATTTTCTATCATTGAAGCAAGAGTTGTGGACTTACCACATCCAGTTGGTCCAGTTACAAGAACAAGACCATCAGAAAAAGATGATATTTTATTCAGAACAGGTGGTAAGTTTAATTCTTCAATGGTTGGAATAACATCTTTTATTCTTCTGAAAACAAGCCCTATATGTCCTCTCTGCCAGAAAGCATTTACTCTGTATCTTCCAACTTCCTTATGGTCAAAAGCAAAATCCATTTCTTTCTGTTTCTTGAATATTTCAAATTGTTCAGATGGAAAAATCAGACCAGCGATTTTATTTAACTGTTCATCATCGAAAATACCTTCCCACTCTTCAATTTCAATCAATTCTTTTTTTATTCTGAAAATTGGTTTTCTTCCAAATTTAAGATGTAGATCTGAAGCATCTTTTTCCTTCATTAAGTTAAGAAGTGAAATAAAATCATTCATTCCCTTTCTCCTTCTCCAAAAACTCTTCCATAACTATCTGGGCAGGTTCATCAACATCAATTTCCACTCCTGCAGGTCCTCCTGAAATTAGCTCATGTGCTCTTTTTGAAAGAAAAGCAATCACTCTGTAAATATTTTCTTTTTTATCAACTCTATCAAGTAATTTTAAATTTCTATCCATTTTTTCACACCAGTTTTATAATAACTTCTTCTGCTCCATCTCCTCTTCTTGGAGCAAGTTTGATTATTCTTGTATATCCACCATTTCTGTCAACATATCTTTTAGCTATTTCTCTTACTCTTTTTACACTTTCAGGATGATTTAAAAAACTACTTATCATTCTAATACTTTTAAGGTCATCTTTTTTACCATAACTTATCAATCTTTCAACAATTCTTCTCAACTGTTTTGCTTTTGCCTCAGTTGTTTTTATTTGTTTAAATTGGAAAAAACTAATTGCCATATTTTTCATCAAACCTTTTCTATGAGACCTATTTCTTCCTAATTTTTTTATATCTTTTTTATGTCTCATTTTCTTCCTCTTTCTTTTCTGAAAGTTCTTTTATAGTTAATAATCTATAACCTCTCTTTTTCAAAACTTCCTCTATTTCTTCAAGTGACTTTTTACCAAGGTTTTTCAATTCTTCAAGTTTTTCTCTTGGAGTATTAAGAAGGTCTTTAAGTGTATTTATATTCTTTCCTGTAAGAGCATTTGTCACTCTTGTTGAAAGTTTTAATTCACTTATCGGTATTTCAATATCTGGTTCTGGAACTTTCTCTTTTTTCTTTTCTTCTTTCTTACCAATAATCTGCCCTTCTTTTATTAAATTCAGATGCTCAAGCATAATTTCTGTAGCGTAATCCACAGCATCTTTTGGAGTAATTCCACCTGTTGTTCTTACTTCAAGAATAAGTTTTTCATAATCCACTGATTGTCCTACCATAACATTTTCAATATGAAATGTAACTTTTTTCACCGGTGAATAAATTCCATCAATTAATATTGTCCCTATTGGGACATTTCCTAAAATTAGTTTCATTTTCTCAACAGGTAAATACCCAAAACCCTTTGTTATTTCAATTTCCAGTCGGTATTTTTTTGATGGATTAATCGTTGCAATATGAAGGTCTTTGTTTATAATTTCCACAGAACCATCAGGAATTAAATCACCAGCAACTATTTCATCTTTTCCTTGAATTTCAACTTCAACTTTATGTGGGAATTCAGTTATAATTGGCTTTAAAGCAACATTTTTTATATTCATTACAACTTCCACAATGTCTTCCTTCATTCCTTCAACTGTGGAAAATTCATGCATAACACCATCCATTTTTAAGGAAGTAATTGCAACTCCTGGTATGGAAGAAAGCAAAATTCTTCTATATAAATTACCTATTGTTACCCCATAACCTCTCTCAAGAGGTTGAATTTCTAAAACTCCATAATTATTTCTATATGTTCTTTCATCCCAGATAAAAGTATCAGGAAAAATAAATTCTTTCATCGCCACACCTCTCTATTTTTTTATTTTGAATAAAGGTTGATAATAAGTTGTTCATCAACAGGTATAGAAACTTC
>JAGGVW010000151.1 GCA_021157805.1 bacterium | reverse complement strand
GAAGAGTTTCTTCATCTTTAAAAAAATAATTACCGCTTTATTTGTTATGTTTTACCCAGTTGATGATGGTGGCTTTGCTTACCCCGAGACATCTTGCTATTCGTTTATAAGAATAACCCTGGTTTCTCAGCTGTTTTGCCATTTTTTCTTTTTTTGTTTTGTGATTTTCCTTCCGTATTTTTCACCTTAGATAGTAAAGCATTAATTATTTCTTTTTATCCAGAGAGAATTCCCGTAGGGGTTCAAATCCCCTCCCTCGCATACATCTCTTCCCTGAGAGGGGATGGTCCGTTATCGTTTCTCAGATAGGACAATCCCCTCCCTCTCCGCTCAAGGCTAAACCTTGAGTGAGCAAAGCGAACGTTTTGGATAAGGTTTAGTCTTGTAAGTGGGATGGTCCGTTATCGTTTCTCAGATAGGACAATCCCCTCCCTCGCATACTTCTCTTCCCTGAAAGGGGATGGTGCGTCGCTGTTTCTCAAGCAGCACAATCCCCTCCCTCGCATACTTCTCTTCTCTGAAAGGGGATGGTGCGTCGCTGTTTCTCAAGCAGCACAATCCCCTCCCTCGCATTCATCTCTTCTCTGAAAGGGGATGGAAACTTTGGAATAGATTTGTTTCCTCCTTTCACACCATTATATAATATCTAAACTCAACTTGAGATATATTTCCCAGACCTAAAATGTTATCTATTTCAAACTCTTCAAAATAACTCAAGTTGAACGATTTTTGTTATTAATGAAAGCATAAATTCTTAAATTGCAAGCTTTTTGTGAGTTTTTCTAATTTTTCTCTGTTGGTAAGAAATACCTCTTTGTCTCCATTTCCCTTTGCTATTCCTATGTTTTATAGAAATTTCTTTAAAAAAAGCGTTCAACTTGGGCATAAATATCTACATATCCATCTTCAACCTTTGGGAACTTGCGTGGCATTGTTCAAATATATAATTAGCAGAAAATCGACGGTCATTGGGTGCTGGTCCCATTCGTCCCCATACCTTGGTTAGAACAACAAAAATGTTCTGGGAAAACCCTTTAGGCATCTGCTCAGTAACCGCTCGGGTTCTCCATGATTATAGACATTCCCAGTATCAAAGAAACTTATGCCGTTATCATAGGCTACTTTAATTATATCTCGTCAATTCTTCTCATCACACTTAAACCCAATAATAAGATAACTTCCCAGCCCCAGACAGCTTAACCTTACTCCCCATTTTCCATTTGCCTAATTCCATTTTACCTCCTGCTCTTTCCCTCTTTCTTTCTTCAGATTTCTCTCTCTTTTATTATATATTAGATACAATATTTTTTTACTACCTACACTTAAAGAAAAATTATTACAGACATATCAGAAGAAAAGGAGAAAAGAAAAATAAAGGGGGATTAACATATCTTCCTATTTGTAATTATATTAACTACTTATGAAACAGGAATTAGGATTTATCCCAAATGTCAAACCCCGGCATCCTGATACTCTGGTGCTCTAAGGAGGGATTGTTTTCTCAAGAGTGCCTGTTTTCTTTCAATTTCTTATCTATTCTTTTTTCTTTTTGTCTTTGTAAAGTTTATATTCAAAACTGTCAAGGAGTGCTTTCCAGGATGCTTCAATTATATTTGGAGAAACCCCAATAGTTCCCCAGCTATCTTTCTCGTCAACTGACTGTATAATAACTCTTGTAAGAGCGCCTGTTGCTTTTTCAGGATGTAGAATTCTAACTCTGTAATCAGTTAACTTTAAACTCTTAATTTCAGGATATATTTTCTCAAGTGCCTTTCTTAAAGCATTATCAAGAGCATTAACAGGTCCATTTCCTTCACTTGCAGTAAGTTCAACAAGTTTATCAAGTTTTATCTTTACAGTCGCTTCAGAAACAACTTTTTTTCCTCTTTTCTCCACAATAACTCTAAAATCTTCAATTTTAAAAAACTTCTCAAATTTACCAAGAGATTTACTCACCATTAACTCAAAACTCCCCTCAGCACTTTCAAATTGATAACCTTCATTTTCAAGTTCTCCAACCATATTAAGAATTTTTCTAACTAATTCAGGTTTTTTCTCAATATTATATCCCTTTAACTTCTGTAAAATAGTGCTTTTACCAGAAAGTTCAGAAATAAGAAATTTTCTCTCATTTCCAACAACAGCAGGGTCTATATGCTCATACGCTTCTGTTTTTTTACTCACAGCATCTATATGAACCCCACCTTTATGAGAAAAGGCAGATAATCCAACAAACGGCTGGTTATTTACAGGAACCATATTGGCAAGTTCATAAACTTTTCTTGAAACTTCAGTGAGAGAACTAACTTTTTCTTCTTCTACACACTTATATCCCATTTTTAACTGGAGTATTGGAATAATTGAAGTTAAATCAGCATTTCCACATCTTTCTCCTATCCCATTCATTGTCCCCTGAACCTGTATACATCCCTCTTTAACTGCAACAATGGAATTAGCAACAGCAACTCCTGAATCATTATGGGGATGTATCCCAAGAGGAACTTTAACTTTCTTTTTAACATCTTTTATTACTTTCTCAACTTCAAATGGAAGAGTCCCCCCGTTTGTATCACAAAGAACAATTCTTTCTGCTCCTGCCTGTTCAGCAACATTTAATGTTTTTAAAGCATATTCAGGATTTCTTTTATACCCATCAAAAAAATGTTCAGCATCAAAAAAGACCTTCCTTCCTTTTGAAATTAAATATCTTATAGAATCATCTATCATCTTTAAGTTTTCATCAAGAGAAACTTTTAATATATCAGTCACATGTAAATCCCATGATTTCCCGAAAATCATTATGTATTCTGTTTCGCTTTCAAGGAGTTTTTTTAAAAGGGGGTCTTTTTCTGGAATAAATCTTTTTCTTCTGGTGCTTCCAAAAGCAACTATTTTACTTTTTCTAAATTTTCTCTTCTTTATCCTCTCAAAAAATTTTATATCCTTAGGATTTGAGCCAGGCCACCCCCCCTCTATAAAATCCACACCAAAATTATCAAGAATTTCTGCTATTTTTATTTTATCCTGAAGGGTAAAAGATACACCTTCTCCCTGTGCTCCATCTCTTAATGTTGTATCATAAATTTCTATCTTTTTCATTTTTCTCCCCTTCTCAATTCTACTACCATCCCCTCTTTATGTCAACCCTACATTACTAAGTATAATTTTTCGCTTTTAAAACGCCCCGACTTTTCAAAGAAAGAGATAAAGTAAACAGCAGTTTTGACAGGGCACATCAGAGTTCAGGATATTTAACTCCAATGGTATCTTAGAGAGGAAAAAAGAGAAAAATTTAGCAGGGAAAGTGTTACCCATGTACTCAGCTTGTACAAAATACTTGACGAAAGTGGTAAAAAAAAGTATATATAAAAAGAAAGGAGAAAGTTATATATGAGAAATGTTTTAGCATTAGTGCAAATATCTTTTTATAATATAATAAGGCAGTCATATTTTTCACTAATTATGTTAGGATGTTATCTTTTCATACTTTCAAGTCCTGCATTTACAATGTTTACATTCCTCAATGCAAGAAAGTTAATTCTTGATATGGGAATGGCAACAATACTGCTGGCAGTTCTTGGTTCATCTGTTTTAGGCATTTTCTCAATTGTAGGAGGGGAGATGGAAGAGAAAACCAGCACACTTCTTTTAAGTAAACCCATTTCTCGTTTTACATTTCTCTTATCAAAAATTCTTGCTGTTTCATTTTCTTTATTACTCATAATTATACCTCTTATTGCAGTGCTTATAATGACTTTAAGAATGGGAGTTCCTGAGGCTGCATACAGTAAAGTGGATTATTATATTTTATGGTTTGAATTTATACCACTTTTACTTGCTGTTATATTTGCAGGGGCATCTAATTATTATTCTGATAAAAACTTTGGTTCTTCATTTATAATATCATTTAATATTCTTATTCTTTTATCTCTTTTCCTTCTTTATCTTCTTGGAAAAAACTCATTACAGTTAAATTTATTTAAACCTGCTTTACTTCTCTGGATGAGTGGAATTATTATATCTCCTGTTGCCTCTATTCTTTCTTTGAAAGGGAAAATCTTTTTTGCATTAACATTTTCATTCTTAATTTTCCTTCTCGGGCTTACTTCAGATTATCTTTTTAGAAAATTGTTGACAAATCAGGGGATGAAGATTGTTTACTCTTTAATTCCGAATTTTCAGGTTTTCTGGAATGAAGAATTCTGGCATAAAGGAATTCTCTCACTGAAGTATTTACTCAAATCTGCTGAATATACATTTTTTTATACATTTGGAATGATGTTTCTTGGATTGAGTATCTGGGAAAAGGAGGAGATTTCTGGTGGAAGATAAAAGAAAATTAAAAATAGGGTTTCAAATATCTATTGGAACTTTAATATTTCAGGTTATTTTATCTTTAATTTTTTACATAATGTATTTAAAAGTGAAATCTCCAATTCTTCTTCTGGAAACCTTCCATATAGGAATTGGTATTCCTATTTCTGCTATTCTTTTCCTTTTATTCCATCAAAGATATAAAGAAAAACTGGAGTTGGAAGAGGTTGAAGAGATAAAAAAAAGAGAAGGAAGAATGTTTGAAGAAGAAGAAGAAACTTTACTTCTTGTTTCCCGTGCAAGATTACAGCAAACTGAAAAATACCTCGTTCCTATTTTTACTCTTATAACTTCATTTTTTCTTATTTATACTCCAATAAAATTGATTTTCTATTTCCGTAGTCAGAAAATTCTTTATCAACATACTTCTGTAATTCCTCTTTTACTAATAGGAATAACATTCCCCATATTTTTACTCTCCCGTTATATTCTCGGAATGTCAAAAGATAAAATATGGAAGGATTTACAATCTCCTGGGAGTTTCTTAGGAGTTAATGCAATATTTTCTTTTCTTTCAGCAATTTCATTAACTTTAAAGAATCTTAATCTTCCAAAAGTTGAATGGTTTATTTTTTATATCCTGAGTGTTCTTTTAATTATAATTGGGCTTGAATATTTTTTAAATATAATTGCTTCTTTTTATCGCTCACCTAAAGTTGAAAAAAAATTTCCTTTTGATTCAAAAATTTTATATTTACTTTCTGTTCCTGAAGAAGTTATACCATCTTTTTCAGAAATAATTGATTATCAATTTGGTTTTCGTATAACACAAACCTGGTTTTATCAATTTATAAAAAAGAGAATTATTCCTCTTCTATTAATTCAAATAACATTTCTTTATCTTTTAACATGCATTGTGATAGTTAGACCTTATGAAAGATGTTTCATAGAATTTTTAGGGAGACCTATAGGAAATGGGAAAGTTTTTGGACCAGGGCTTCATTTCAAACTTCCCTGGCCTATCAGTAAAGCAAAGATTTATAATGTTGAAAGAATAAAAACTATAAGAATTGGTGCTAAGGGAGAAGAAGGAGAAAGATTACTCTGGACAGAAAAACATTACAAAGAAGAATTTAACTGGATAATTGCAAGTAAAGAAAGTATTACTTCTACTTCTCAATATATAAGTGTTCCTGTAAATTTTATGAGTGGTGTTGTTTGGATTTATTATAAAATTGACCCTGATAAGTTATTTGACTATGCATATCTTCATTCTCAACCGGAGAAACTTTTAAGTTCTCTTGTTAGAAACCAATTTACAAGAATAATGATGGGAGTTGATTTTCATGAAGTATTGACTTCAAAGCGACTTTCAATTGTTAATTTTTTAATGAAGAAGATACAGAAAGAAGTTGATAAACATAATCTTGGAATAAAAATAGTTCTTGTTAATCTTGGAAATGTTCATCCTCCTGTTGAAGTGGCAAAAAGTTTTGAGAAAGTTGTTGGGGCAATGGAAAGGAAAGAAGCTTATATTCTTGATGCTGAAGCATATAGTAATAAAGAATTAACATTAGCAAGATACAATGCCTCCAGAATAAATGTAGAAGCAGAATCTTATAAATTTGTAAGGTCAACAGAATCTAAAGGGCAAAGAAGAAGGTTTTTAAATGAACTATTGGCATACAGGAAAAATCCGAGAATTTTTAAATATAGACATTATTTGAAGACATTAGAAGAATGTCTTTTATATCCTACAAAATATATTGTTGTTTCAGATAGAGAAAGAAATGTTACTATAATTGACCTTGAAAAAACACCTTTACCAGAAAATCTTTTCTTTGGAGAAGGAACTGAAACAAAGGAGAAAAAATGAAAGGAAAATTAAACTTATACACTTTTTTGCTTGGTTTTTTTCTTTTTATAATACTTTTCCTCTATTTAATTGCCTTCCAGGTTCCATTGGGTAAAAGCGCTGTTGTTACAACTTTTGGTAAACCTGTTCGTGTTATAAAAGAACCTGGTCTTTATTGGAAAGCACCCTGGCCAATACAGGAAGTTTATATTTTTGATACAAGAATACAGGTGCTTGAAACAAAAATGGAAGAAACATATACTTCTGATGGTAAAAATGTAATTTTAACTGCTGCGATATTCTGGCAAATTAAAGAGCCACTTAAATTTTTTACCTCTGTTGGAGATAAAGAATCGGCTGAAAAAAAGATTGCCTCCCTTATAAGAAATTATAAAAATGGAATTATAGGAATATACAAACTTGCTAATTTAATAAATGTTGATGAAAATTTCCTTAAATTAGATGAGATACAGGAAAAAATAAAAGAATTGTCAACCAGAGAAGCTGAAAAAATATATGGAATAAAAATTTTAGAAGTTGTTTTTACAAAAATGCAGTTTCCTGCAGATGTAACAAAAGATGTTTTTGAAAGAATGAGAAAAGAAAGAGAAAGAATTGCTCAGAAATTTCTTGCAGAAGGAGAAGGTATGG
>JAGGVW010000145.1 GCA_021157805.1 bacterium | reverse complement strand
GTTGAAATTCCAAGTGATTTTGCTGCCAGGATAAATTCTTCTTCTTTTATTGATAAAACCATCCCCCTTATAATCCTTGCAAGAGAAGCCCACCCAATTAAACTTAAAATTACAACAATTAAGAAATAAATTTGAACTGTGGAAAGGTCTGTTGGGAAAGCAGCTCTTAAAGCAAGTAGAAGATAGAAAGAAGGAAACATCATAATTATTTCAACAAGTCGCATAAGAAAATTGTCAACTTTTCCTCCAAAATATCCTGAAATACTCCCAAAGAGAAGTCCAAGAATAAAGGAAATTGAAACACCTATAAGTCCTATTGATAAAGAAATCCTGCTTCCATAAAGGACTCTTGAAAAAACATCTCTTCCCTGAATATCTGTTCCAAAGAGAAAAATTTTCCCATCCTTTTCTGTTCCAAAAAGATAAAGGTTTGAAGAAAAAAGTCCAAGGATTTTTCTCTTATTTCCTCTTACAAAAAATTTAACAGGATAAATTTTATCTTTGTCTTCTCTGTATTTGCTGAGAGATGAATTTATTATTTTTATTCCATAGACAAATGGTCTTATATGGAATTTCCCATTTTTATCAATGAAATGTATTTTCGTTGGTGGACAAAGGGAGTATTCTCTGAATTGTTTATCAAAAGGGTAGGGGGAAATAAAATCCGCAAGAAAAGAAAAAACATAGAGAAGAAAAATAATTATAAGGGCTATAAATGAGAAAGTATTTTTCTTCCTTAACTTGTTTAGAAAATTTATCATCTTAACCTCACCCTTGGGTCAGCAAAAGCAATTAAAATATCAGCAATTAAATTTCCTGCAATCAAAAGAATTCCACCTATTAAAAGAGAAGTCATAACGAGGTATAAATCCTGAGAAAGCACTGCTTCAAGTATAAGTCGTCCCATTCCTGGCCAGCCAGTTATAATTTCTACAAGAGCGGCTCCTGACAGAATTCCTGAAAGTTCATATCCAAAAATTGTTATCATTGGATTTATTGCATTTCTCAAAGCGTGTTTGTAATACACTTTATATTCAGGAAGTCCTTTAGCACGTGCAGTAATAACATAAGGAGAATTTATTGCCTGAAGAAAATTATTTTTCATAAGACGATAAAGGGAACCAATTCCAGCAAGTGTAAGAGCCATCCCTGGAACAAGAAGGTGTTTCAAATAATCAAAAAAAATCTGCCATGTTGATTTATAAACGAATAAACTTCTTGTTCCTCCAATTGGTAACACTGGATGTTTTGCAAAAAAGAATACAAGAAGCATTGCTATGAAAAAAGATGGGATTGAAATACCAACATAAGCAAGAAATGAAAGAACCTTTTCCTGCCACCGCCCATTTTTTATTGCTGCAAAAATTCCAAGTGGTATGGAAATTAACCATGTCATAAAAATTGAAAAAAGTGAAAGTGCAAGTGTATTTTTTAATTTTTGTTTTATAAGGAATGAAACGGGTATATGATATGAAAATGAAGTTCCCATATTAAATGTCAGAATATTTTTAAGCCAGTAAAAATACTGGACTACAACTGGTTTATTCAGACCAAACGATTTTCTCATCTCTTCTATTGTTTTCTGAGAAATTTCAGGGTTCATTTTAAGTTTTGAAAAGTAATCACCAGGAGCCATCTGTATGATGAGAAAAGAAATAAATGTCATACCGATAATTAAAGGAATGAATTGTAAAAGCCGTTTTAAGATATATTTTTTCATTTTTTAATCTGTAATACTCAATTAAATTTTTTAAAAATTATACCTTATACAATTGTTGACAAAAAATTTTTAGTTAGTATAATTAAAAACTATGGCAAGAAAAAAACAGGGAAACGGTAGAGATTCAAATCCGAAATACAGAGGAACAAAAGTTTTCGGAGGACAGAAAATTAAAGCAGGGAGTATTATAGTTAGGCAGAAAGGTTCTAAAATTATTCCAGGTAAAGGCGTTGGAATGGGAAGGGATTTTACTCTTTTCAGTTTGAGAGATGGTATTGTTGAATTTTCAAAAAAAGGGAATAAAAAAGTTGTAAATGTTTTATCCAGAACCCGGTTCTAACACTATGTTATTTTACTTCCTGCTGGAACATCTTCTTTATCTGTTGTTAAGATTGAAAGTTTATTATCAAATAATGTTGCAAGAAGCATCCCATTACTTTCTATTCCTTTTATTTTCTTCGGTTCAAGATTTGCAACAACGATTATTATTTTTCCAATAAGTTGCTCCTTTTCATACCATGGTTTTATCCCTGCAACAAGTTTCCTTGTTTCATCTCCAATATCAACAGTCAAAAGATAAAGTTTATCTGCCCCTTCAATTTCCTCAACTTCAAGAATTTTTCCAACTCTTAAGTCAACTTTTTTAAAATCATCAAATTTTATTGTTTCCATCCTCTCCTCCTTTCTGAGTAATCCTTTATTTCAGATAAATTTTTTATTTCTTTTTCAAGTGGATAGACATCTATATCTAAAATTTTAGCAGAAATCAAAGAAAATGCAAAACTTCTGAATTTACCTAAAATTCCGACATAAGAAGTTTTTTAATTGCAACTATATCTTTATCTTTTTTCTTTTACTTTTCTATTCTCAAGTTTTCAAATCTTTTATTTCTATTACACAACTATATTATACTCCCAGAATTTGTCAAGAGATGTAAAAACTCTTATCAGATAAGGGATTGGGAGATACAGAAAGTTAATCCTTGTGTCAGAATTTTAGATTTCTCTTTTTTCCCTTTTACTATTCCTTTTTAAGTTCTATTTGTAACATTTTGAGCACCTTTATTAATTCCTTTGACCATGACTCACACGCCTTTCTTATAGAAATAAATTTTTCATTTACTTCTTTATTCATACCGGGAATAAAAAATTAAAATAAATTCACCTCTTCTGGAGAACCCGGCCCTCGGAAAAGGAAGTTCTAATTATTCTTAATCCCTAACCCTTATTCTATACGCATTTTTAGACCGTGTTATTTTCCTGCAATTTGGAGGTTGTGAAGTTTCTTTTAATTTAAGATTTGCTTTATAATTTGATTACCAATGTTCTTTGGTAGGTCATTTATTTCTTTCTCTGCTTTATTTTCAATTAATAACTCATACATTCTTATATTCCTTTAAAAAATCCTAAAACTTTCTGAATTCTATTTTCTTTTTTTCATCTTCTTTAACTCTTTCAAATCCTTATATCTTCCACAATTTTCCCATTTTTTATTAACTACTTTTTTTACTTTCATTTGTTATTCTCTCTCATGTTTTATTATTATATTATAAATAGAAGGAGTGGACCCGGGCGGATTCGAACCACCAACCAACGGATTATGAGTCCGCTGCTCTGCCGTTGAGCTACGGGTCCATACTTTTTTAATTATACCATCGTGGATGCAGCTTAATTATACTATGGTGGAGGCGGCGGGTACTGCCCCCCCACGTCGTCGCTTTCGCTCTCGGGACAGGGGGGCTTCCCCTTTCCCGACGATTCCCCCACTACGAAAAAATTAACTTGCGATGGGGAAACACATTTCCCCATACCCTTTTTGGACGCGGGATTTGTCTTCCCTTCCACCTGTTATCTTACTTGCTTATCTATTCACTGATATCGTGGAGGCGGCGGGTACTGCCCCCGCGTCCAGAGATAGAACAGGTAGAGTATCTACCTGCATAGTCCGATGTTTTTCTCTTTGAGTATTGTTTCCCATCGGACAGGAAACAATACCCGCAGCCC
>JAGGVW010000192.1 GCA_021157805.1 bacterium | reverse complement strand
CAAGGGAAGAAGCAAAAGCAATAAGTCCATATCTTGAAACTCTACCATAGGTTGGTTTCATCCCAACAACTCCACAGAAAGATGCTGGCTGCCTTATAGAACCACCTGTATCTGAACCAAGAGAAGCAAAACATAAATTGGCACCTGTTGCAGAAGCAGAACCACCTGAAGAACCTCCTGGAACTCTTGTTTTATCAAAAGGATTTTTTGTAGGACCAAAAGCAGAATTTTCAGTTGATGAACCAAAAGCAAACTCATCCATATTTGTCTTCCCAATTATTATCGCTCCTTCCTCTTTTAACCTTTTTATAACAGTTGCATCATAAGGAGGAACAAAATTTTTCAGTATTTTTGAAGCACAGGTTGTTGGAATATCTTTTGTGCAGATATTATCTTTTATTGCAACAGGCACTCCTTCAAGTTCTTTTAACTTTTCTCCTCTTGCTATTTTCTCATCAACTATTTTTGCTTCTTCAATTGCTTTTTCATTAACAAAAAGGTATGAATGTAGTTTTTTATCTTCTGAATTAATTTTTTCTAAAAGAGAAGATACAACTTCTGATGCTTTCACTTCTTTTTTTTCATAAAGTTTTTTCAACTCACATAAAGTTAACTCTGTAATTTGCATTTTATAGAACCTTTCTTACATCTCCTATTAAGTTAAGTTCATATATTTCTGGTTCTTTAGAAATTGAATTTAGATTTTTAATGTTACTTATTAAAAACTCTGAAATTGTATCAGATTGTTCTGTCAACACTACAAGAACTGGTTTTATATTAAATTTTCTTCCACCTAAAATGTGTCCACCAATATCCTCCCTCGCCCAATTTATATAATATTCTAACTGTATAGGAGCAAAATTTACTCCAATACCTGATTTTGGGTGTTTAAGTTCAATTATCCTGTAAATATATTCTACCTCATCTACTTTTTCTATTGTTAAAATATCTATTTTCTGCATTCCAGAACCTGCAAAAACCTCATTTCCTATCCATACTACATTTTTTCCAAAAATTTGAGGGAAAAATGCATTACTTCCAACACTTAAATTTTCCAAAATATAAGTTTGTAAATGTGTCTCTGAATTTTTGACATCATGTAAAGATAATCTAACTGGTATTCCTATGTTATGATTATTTGTTTGTCTTCCTTCGGTTATTTCATATCTTGTAATATCAAATGTAAAATGTTGTCCTGACAAATATTGTCCATTGTTTTCATCTTTTATCAGAGAAATTAATCTTTCTACTTCCCATGGAAAAAGCATCGTATTCCCTCGTCTTGCTTTCATTTTTCTATAAATCAGAGTCCAGAGTAAATCCTTTGCATAAGTTGGAAGTTTATCCAATGCTATCCATTCCAATACTCCTTTTTGATAGACCCTATATGGTTTAATTTTCTTTCTATAGATGAGTTTAACAGGTAAATCTGGGCTTAAAGCATTGGAACCAGTAAGATGGTAAACCGTATTATCAACTGCTTTAAAAACACCGAAAAATCTGTCTTTCTTTATCTTTCGGCCTTCAATGTAGAAAAATATAAAATCGTCTTTTTTTACACGAAACGCATCAGCGAGTAAAGATATATTCGTATCTCTACCACCAGAACTTACACCAACAAACTGATATTCTAAATGTATTGGTAGGGTCTCTTCATTCACAACAAAGACATGTCCTCTCATCATTTTCTACCTTTTGTTTTACGGAATAACAGAATATACTCATGCTTAAATATATAAAACCCACCTACCAATGCTCGGTATCTCCAGAGTTCTTTCTGATTCCTCTTCGTTCTTGTTTCTTCAAAATTCTTCACTATTATACTTTTTAGCAAAATTTTTTTTCTTTTCATAACCTCATTCATTACATAAAATCCTAATGGAATCCATTCCCCTTTTGAATATTTATCTCCTATTACAATACCTAAATACCGACCCTCTTCTAAAACAGATAAGGCGTTATCTAATACTTTCCCGAACATTTCTAAAAAATTCTCCACTGTTTTCGCATTTGATAAATCCTTTGGATTATCACTAAACTTTATTATGTCATGATAAGGAGGATGCATAATAACAAGATGGACTTTTTTTGTATTTCTTTCTTCCAGTATCTTTTTAAAATCAATTTGTCCACTATCACCTATAATAATATCAGTAGTTACATTAAATCTATTATATTCTTTTTCCACCAGATGTTTTGCTTTTTCTGCCACTTCTGGATTTATTTCAATACCTATTCCATTCCTGCCCAATCTACGACATTCAATTAAAGTTGTTCCGGAACCAACAAAAGGGTCCAAAATCCAATCACCCTTTTTGGTATATCTTAACATTAATTGGTGTGGGATTTGAGGAATAAAATTACCCCAATACCAAGCAAAATGTGCTCCAGATGTATCTCTCTTATCAAATATCCAAATACTATCCGTGATTATCTCATCATATTCCTTCCATCTTAATAAATTGATATCATTTATTTTTCCTGTTTTTATCCTCTGCACACTCTTCTTTAATCTGTTTATATAATACAGCGCTCTTTCAATCGTTCGAGTATTTAAAATTTGTTCTAATTCAGAAATTAATGTTTCTTTTTTAAAAAGGATTGTATCTCCTTCTTTCTCAATATTCATAATTCCAAATATATCATTCACAGGAGATAAAATTATGCTTTTTAACTTATAAATTTGCTGTTTTATTAAGTTAATATCCCTTTTTAAAAAAATACTCTCTAAAATTTCTATAAATTTTTCTTTGTTTAAAACCACATTACCGTATTCAGCAGTCGTTTCTAAATTTTTGAATAATGTGTTCAACGACTCATTGAACTCTTTATACTTTTTTTTCATAGATACTTTCTAGGGTCAGTTATTTTCCCTTCAATTACACTTGCAGCAACAGTTGCTGGTGAAGCAAGGTAAATGAAGGCATTTTGATTTCCCATTCTTCCTTTAAAATTTCTGTTTGCTGTGGATATAACATTTTCTCCATCAGAAGGGATTCCTTGATGAGTTCCAACACAGGGACCACATCCAGGGTTTGTTATAACTCCTCCTGCTTCTAAAAGTTTTTCAATATATCCTTTTTTCAAACATTCAATATAAATTTTTCTTGAACCAGGTGTACATATTAATCTAACTCCTTTTTTAACTTTTTTCCCATCAAGAATTCTTGAAGCAATTTCAAAGTCCTCAACTCTTCCATTTGTGCAGGTTCCTATAAATCCCTGGTGTATCTCAATTCCTTCAACTTCATTTATGTCTGAAACATTATTAACTGTATGAGGTTTTGCAACTTGAGGAGAAAGAGCAGAAACATCAAAATTATATACTTTTTCGTATTCTGCATCTATATCAGGGAAAACTGGCTCTAAATCCTTATGCCCTCTTTCTTTCAGATATTTTTCAGTTTTTTCGTCAAATTCCATAATTCCACATTTAGCCCCTATTTCTGTTGTGAGATTGCATATTGTAAATCTTCCATCAATGGATAAATTATCAATTGCTTTTCCTTTTATTTCAACTGATTTATAAACAGCACCTCTTGCGGTAAGTTTCTTTACCATATAAAGAGCGATATCCTTTGCAAAAACACCATAGGGCAATTTCCCATTAAAAACAATTTTTATTGTTTCAGGGACTTTTAACCAGAGATGACCTGTATAAAGTGCAATAGCAAGGTCAGTTGAACCAATTCCAATACTCATAGCGTTTAAAGCACCATATGTTGGAGTGTGGCTATCGGCTCCAAAAATAAGGTCTCCACATTTAACAAGTCCTCTTTCAGGCAGTAAAATATGACAGACACCTTCACCAACTTCAAAAAGACCTATTTTGTATTTTTTGACAAAATTTCTCATGAGTTTATGAAGTGAAGAAACACCTTGATTTGGACTTGGGCTGTTATGGTCAATTACAAAAGTTGCTTTTTCGGGAAAAGCAATTTTTTTATCAGAAAACTTTTCAAATGCCTTTATAACAAGAGGGGCAGTTCCATCCTGTGCCATTAAAAAATCAGGGTTTGCAATTACAATATCCCCGCTTTTTACATCTTTTCCTGAACGAGAAGAAATTATTTTTTCAGCAATTGTTTTTCCCATTTTAAAATTCTATAAAAGATTATGGATTCATTGTTAAAATCTGTTTTACTTCTTCAGGGTATTTGGCAATAAATATAAGTTCATCTTCTGTTAATGGCTTTTGTTTGTGGACATTTGCATATCTTGCCAGTTCTAAAATTTTTCTTGCTTCTTTATCATCTTTAAACTTTATTTCAAGTTTCCCATAAACATTTCTTAAACCTTTAATCCCGCTGTATTCACCAAGTATAATCATTCTTCCTGTTTCAACAATTTCAGGTTCACCTCTACCAAGTTCTTCAAAATCATAAAGTTCATAATTTCTTCTGTCTTTCAATGCTCCATCAACATGAATACCTGAAGAATGAGCAAAAGCATTCTTACCAACACCAACTTGATTTATCGGAATTGGAACTCCAAAAGCATAAGAAGCATAATGAGAAATTTTCCATGCCATTTTAAGATTTATTCTTTCATCAAGAATATATTTTCCCTCAAATCCTGCTGCATATTTTACAGCAAGAATTACAGAAATAAGGTCTGCATTTCCTGTTCTTTCTCCCATCCCATTAATTGTTGTATTGATATAAGCATCTACTCCTGCGTCAATAGCTGCTTTTGCCCCTGCAACAGAACAAGCAACTGCCATACCAAGGTCATTATGGCAATGTAGTTCAACTGGAATTTTTATTTCCTTTGCAATTTTATATATTTTCTCATATATTGAAAAGGGAGAATCATAACCAAGAGTATCACAATATCGAATTCTATTAGCACCTGCTTCTTTTGCTGCAGCAGAAAACTCTATCAATTTTTTTAAATCAGTTCTTGAAGCATCTTCTGCATTAACACCTACGGATTTTGCCCCTTTCTTTTTTGCAAGTTTTACTGCCTCCACCATAACATTTACAACATCTTTGAATTTCATCTTCCCCTGAAATTTTCCAATAATCATCTGTTTGGAAGTTGATATTGAAAGATTTATATGTTTAAGTTGAGGAACATTTTTAAATGCATTTTCAACATCTGCAGAAATTGCTCTCATCCATCCAGAAAGACGGATTGGATAAATAACTTTTTTCTCTGCAAGTTTAAGGTTTGCATTAAGATAATTTATCTCATGAGAAGTTATTGGAAAACCAAATTCACTCTGAAAAATTCCCATCTGGTTAAGGTAATAATTTATCATTGTTTTTTCAAGTTTAGCAAGTCCAAGATGTGCTGTTTGAACTCCATCACGATTTGTAACATCAATTATATAAATTTTAGGCATAAAAATTCCTCCCTTCTAAATTTCAATAACTTCTGGTTTTTGTGCTTGATGAGGATGTTGACAACCACGATAGATTTTTAACTTCTTTATCATACGCCTTGCCAGTTTATTTTTTGGAAGCATTCCCTTAACCGCATGTTTTATAACAAACTCGGGTTTTCTGTTAAGAAGCGAGAAAAGCGTCTCTTTTTTAAGACCACCAAGATATCCTGAATGTTTGTAATAAACTTTATCAAGGAGTTTCTTTCCTGTAACTTTAACTTTTTCTGCATTTATGACAACAACAAAATCACCTGTATCAACATTAGGAGTATAAGTTGGTTTATTTTTACCCATAAGAATTTCTGCTATTTTTGTAGCAACTCGCCCAAGGATTTTT
>JAGGVW010000110.1 GCA_021157805.1 bacterium | reverse complement strand
GATGAACACCCTCATGGTACATAATAGGAGCAGGCATTTTCCTATTGTAATAATTCCAGAGAGAATGAATGTTCAAAAATACCAAACAGCCAATTAAAACAAAGAAAATATTTTTTTTATAAGATATGCATTTATCTATACCATAACTGAAAAGTATATAAAAAGGAATTGAAAAAATTATTAGAACTCGGGGGAAAAAAATATTCCACAATTGTCCCAGTATATATGCTATAGCTACAGGAACCACAAAGAATATAAATACAATGTATAAATATTTAAAGTCATCCTCCCTTATTTTAAAAAGCCTGACTCCAGAAATTAACAGAATTAACGAAACCAGCAGCAATGCTAAATGGTAAAATATAGGGGTAGACGTATATCCTAAAAGAAAATCCTCCATCATTATTAAAATTGTCTTAAAATTAGCCGGATGTGGCCAGAAGGTAGAGCTTACAAAGCTTATATCTTTAAAAAATACCGAAAGCCAAGGGGAAAACATAATCAAGGCTACCATTTTACTCAAAAACCACTTAAAGAAAATTTTTCTATCTCCTGGAATCCAAAAAAGCACGGTTATAAATTCCGGAAAAATTAACAGGAGAAAATAATAATCAGTATAAATACCCAATGTGAAAAAGAAAGTATAAAGAAACCAATCAGAGAAACGATCTCTATCTAAAAATTTCAATAAATATAAAAATGTCAAAATAAAAAGCAGGACAGATAGAGCGTAATGGCGTGCTTCTTGAGCATACCAGATATGAAACGGAGAAAGAGAAAGCATTGCCAAAGCGAAAAAAGCAGTTTTCTCGTCCCATAAATGTTTCACTAAAATAAAAATGCCTAATAGAGAACCTAAACTAAATAACACAGAAGGTAATCTTATCCAGAATTCATTATTTCTAAATAACAATAACCAGAAATGTAAGAATAAATAATACAGAGGTGAAAGGCCGAAAAGGCGAGTAGAAACATTTAAATATCCCTCAGCTTGTAGACTACAAACTTCGTCAAACCATAAATCGTTATAGCCCAATTTGTATAATCTAAGGACTAAGGCAATAAAAAATATAACTCCTTCGCCTACTTTGGACAATCTATATCGAGTAAACAATCCTTATTTTAAAACAACGCTCTCAATTATTTTTAAACTATACTACCCAATATATGCCGCAAATGTAGGTAAGGTATTGGGAAAGTAGATAATATTAGCAACTTTCCCACTGAAATAGTAATCAGAAAGCAAAAAAGGCGGTCTTACTGCTGTAATACTATAATACCCCATTTTATACATCTTTTGCTCTACTAAAGCAGGCTTCATTCTACAAGCAAGAAATATCTTTATCCAACGGAAGTATTTGAATTTTAACAAATTGAAGACTTTTCTATACCTAAAAGCATCTATCAGTTCTAAAAGCTCTGCCGCTGTAAATAGAGGAATCGGCCTTTTTTCTCTCTTTAAATATATCTGAGCATTATAAGGCTGATCAATCTGTATCTTTGGAAAAAATGATGACACGAAATCCACAAAAGCACATTTCATGTCATAGAATAAATTAAAATAATTAAAGTCTATACCTAAAGTTTGAATAACCGAAAGCATCATTTCTTCCCGTGAGATCAAATGCTCTTTCCCGAAATTTCTAGAATGGTTAACTCCGTAAATATTTAAATATCTTAAAGAAAGACGCCAAACAAATCTGTTGTCAGTACAATATTTCACCAAGACTGGAATTTGATCGTCATTTATTCCTTTTACAATTGTAGCTAAAATAATAGTTCTTACATTCGCCTTCTTTAAATTTTCGAGAGCCTTTAATTTTATCCAATATTGTTTAGCATCTCCCCTTAAAATTTCATATATATCTTCTCTAAATCCGTCAAATGAAATATAAACCTTTTCTAACCCACAATCCAAAAGTCTCCGGAGATATCCTTCATCTGCGAGTTTTAATCCATTGGTAATAATACCCGGCAAGTTACGCGATTCCTTTATCAAGCGTATAATCTGAGGCAAATCCTCTCTAACTGTTGGTTCTCCTCCGGAAAGATATACATCTTTATTTTTAAATTTCTTTAATTTATTCTGAATAAATCTTATATCCATATCTTCCCTTCCTCTCACCCATTCCTTATCATAACAAATTGGACAATTGGCATTGCATTTCTGAGTTATTAAAAAGAATATACTCTGTGTCTTTTCAATATTTTCAATGAGCTCATCTTTAAGCTCATCATCTCCTATCTTAACCTTATAACGCATCCTGTGTTCTAAATCATACTCTTTTTCTTCCCAAAATCGATTTGCCTTTTCAATGATCGATTCAAATTCTTTGTTTTCAAAAATACATTTTTTCTGCAGATAAATATATCCTTCTCGCTCAATAATTTTTGCTGGAATTACTTTTCCACACGAAGGGCAGATTACCTTAGTATAATTTAAAATTTTCTCCTGTTTTAGGAAACTAGAATCCACACTTTGACTCTCCCCGATTTCTTTGAGTAAAGATTCAGGAAACATATTACACCTCCTTTTTTGTTTACCTTTAAATTCTATTCTGATAATTTAGGTAATGCAAGTATTTTATATGAAGTTCTTAAAAATATATAGAATCCAAAATTGGTGGTATTTTTTAGGCCTCCCTATCTTAGGGGCATTAGCCACCAATAACATTTTAAATCCTAAAATTTTAATTATCGTTTCCTCACTCTTAGCCTTTGCCTATTCCTGGAATGATTATTTTGATTATAAGAAATACCAAAATGGCTCGATATTAGTACCATTATTACCTTTCTCTGTCGCCATCTTATTGACACTTCTATTAAAAGAAAATAAGCGACTTATCAGTTGGGCATTCTTGATTATTGTCACTTGGTATTCAATGCCTCCAATCCGATTAAAGAGATATCCGTTAATATGCACTTTATGTAACGCCATAGGATTTTCTCTATTATTCCTTTTGGGAACAACAGAAATTACTAAAGAAGTGACCACTATATATCTTTATATCTTCTTTCTCATTATCGTTGCCCAATTACTCCATGAGTTGGCCCACATTCCTGAAGATAAAAGCCAAAACATTAAAACAACCGCTAATTTTTATGGAGAGAAGAAGACGCATTTTCTTATTTTTACTTTTTTTATACTTGCTATTATCACTTCAGTGTTCATTTCTTATTTTATATTTATTTCATCCTTAATAGCTGGCTTCAATTTAAAAAGAATTTTTTACAAAAGGAAAGATTACCATTATTTACGTAAAATATTTCGATGGCACGGATTAATTCTGGGAGGGATATTAGCCTTATACTTTTTACTTTTTTTGCATTGAAGAATCTATTTCTTTTTTCAATCTCTCAAGTAATCCTTGTTCCCAATCATTATGGACGTACTTTTCTGCTAAATTTATAAGTTTTTTCACTTCACTTTTCTTACCCATTTTTAACAATATCTCTGCTTTTGTAAAATATACAACAACAGACTCAGGTGCAATCTTCAAAGCTTTATCAACAACTTCCAGAGCCTTGGTCAATTCTCCCTTCTTCATATATATCCTGGCTATATTAATCAATACATCGCGAGGATTAGAAATTTTATCTAATGATTTCTCATACCAATTAAGAGCCTTATCCACTTCTCCTTTCTGAAAATATACATACCCCATTTTTACTATTACTTTTTCATTCTTGGAATCAAACTCCAAGCATTTTTGGAGTTCTAATTCTGCAAGATCATAATATCCTTCTTTTATAAAGATATCAGCCAATTTCAGATGTTTCTCAATCTCGCTATCTTTTCCTTTTCCTTGCTGAGCACTACTATACAAATACAGAATTCCAACCATAAAGAATAATATCATAAAACTCTTCTTATTCATCATCCACCTCCTAACTTTTCAATTCCACCCATATAGGACCTTAATGCCTCCGGGACAATAACAGAGCCGTCTTTTTGTTGATAGGTCTCAAGCAAACTAATTATTAATCGGGCAAAGGCAACTCCGGAACCATTTAAGGTATGGGGATAAGTTAAAGAACCATCTTTTCTCCGGAGCCTCATTCCTGAACGCCTGGCCTGGAAATCTGTGAAATTGGAACAACTGGAAACCTCAAGCCATCTTTCAATACCTGGCGCCCAGATTTCTATATCATAGCATTTGGAGGCTGCAAAAGATAAATCTCCTGTGGATAAAACGACCACCCTGTAATGCAGTCCCAATAATTGTAAAACTTCTTCTGCATCCTGAAGTAATTTTTCATACTCCTCCCAGGAATCTTCAGGCTTTACAATTTTAACAAGTTCCACTTTATCAAACTGATGAACTCTGACTAATCCCTTTGTTTCTTTTCCATAAGAGCCTGCCTCTCTTCGGAAACAGGGAGTATAGGCGGTATAATAAATCGGCAATTGGTCCTCTTCTAAAATCTCCTCTCTGTGAATATTGGTTACAGGTACTTCTGCTGTCGGAATCAAAAAATAGTCGTCATCTTTAAGCCGATACATATCCTCTTCCAGTTTGGGTAACTGCCCGGTTCCAGTCATACTCTTTCTGTTAACCAAAAGAG
>JAGGVW010000098.1 GCA_021157805.1 bacterium | reverse complement strand
TCTCTAAACTATGAGGATTTTCTGCATATTTTAAAGCAGTTTCTTCATCAATAAATCCTTCCTTAACAAGATTATAAAGAGAATCTTCAAAATCCTGCATTCCTTCCTTCTTTCCACTTTTTATTCCTTTAATTATTTTCTCATCCTGTCCTTCTGCAATGAGACGGGATATTAAAGAATTTACAAACATTACTTCACAGGCAGGGACTCTTCTAACTTCCTCTTTTATGGAAGGAATCAACAATTGGGAAATTACTGCTTTAAGATGTAAACTTAAATCTTTTCTAACCTGTGGTTGTCTTTCTGTTGGGAAAAAATTTAAAATTCTTCCAATCGTCAAAGTTGCATTTGTGCTGTGAAGTGTTCCAAAAACAAGATGCCCTGTTTCTGCAGCATGAATTGCAAACTCTACTGTTTCCTCATCTCTCAGCTCTCCTACGAGTATAACATCCGGGTCCTGTCTTACTGCATATTTAAGTGCATCCTTAAATGTTTCAACATCTATCCCCACTTCCCTTTGAGTAACAATCGCTTTCTCATTTTTATAAAGGAACTCTATTGGGTCTTCAATACACAGGATATGACAGGGCCTTGTTTTATTTATTTCATTTATAATTGATGCAAGAGTTGTTGATTTTCCACTTCCTGTTGGGCCAGTTACAAGAACAAGACCATTTAAAAAGTTTGAAACTTTTGAAACAGATTCTGGTAAATTTAATTGTTTAAAATCAGGAATTTCTCCTACTATTCTTCTGGCAACTAAAGAAAAAGTCCCCCTTTGTCTGAAAATATTAACTCTGAATCTTCCTGCTTCAGATATCCCAATTGCAGTGTCAACATTTCCAGTTTCTTCAAGAATCTTTTTTTCTTTATCTTTTAAAAATTCCTGAATTACCTTCCTCATAAGAGCATCATCAATCTCTGGATATTCTTCCAATCTAACTATCTCTCCTTTAATTCTTAAAATTGGCTTTGAACCTGTTTGTAAATGAATATCAGAAGCATTTCTTTCTGCTGAAACTTTAAATATATCTATAATTCTTACTTCTTCCATTTCTCTCCTCTTTCAAAATTAAATAAATTTCAGTTCTTATTATACCACTATTGAAGTTTTTAAATAAATATGCGAAAATAAAAAAAATGAAAAATTCATTAATAGTTTATTTTTCTTTAACTGGAAACACAGAAAAAGTCGGGGAAATAATATCAGAATTCTTAAAGAAGAAAGGGATAAATGTTTCTCTTTTCAAATTAATTCCTGAACATAATTATTCATTTTTTAAAAATTGTCAACTTGCTTTAAAAGAAAAAGAAATTCCACTCAAAAAGATACCAGAAATTAATAATTATGATTTTTTATTCATAGGTTCACCTGTCTGGGCATTTAATATAACACCACCTATCAGAACCTTTTTAAATAAATCAAATCTTTCCGGGAAAAATGTTTTTTTATTCACAACATATGGAAGCGGGATAGGGAAAGAAAAAGCAATGAGAAAAATGGAAGAAATTGTAAAAGAAAAGAACGGAAAAATAAAAGGGAAAATTGAAATAAAAGGGAAAAATGTAGATAAAGAGAAATATAAAATTGAAAAAGAAGTAGAAAAATGTTTAAAAGAATAAAAACAGAAAATGCACCTTTTGCAATTGGACCATATTCTCAAGGGATTGTTTATAAAAATTTCATATTTGTTTCAGGACAGATACCTGTTGACCCTAAAACTAATAAAGTTATAAAAGGAGATATTACAGTGCAGACAGAAAGAGTTATAAAAAATATAGAAGGTATTTTAAAAGAAGCAGGAACAAATCTTAATAATGTAATAAAAACAACAGTTTTTTTGAAGAATATTAAGGACTTTGAGAAAATGAATTTAGTTTATGCATCTTTTTTCAGAAACAAACCTGCAAGAAGCACTGTTGAAGTTTCAAATCTTCCAAAAGGAGTTTTAATAGAGATTGAATGTATTGCAGTTATATAAATTTTATTCTCCAATTACCTTTATCAACACCCTTTTTGGTCTTCTTCCATCAAATTCACCATAAAATATCTGCTCCCATGGACCAAAATCAAGTTTACCATCAGTTATTGCAACAACAACTTCTCTACCCATAATCTGTCTTTTTATATGGGCATCCGCATTCTCCTCTCCAACATTATGAGCATATTGAGAAACTGGCTGATGAGGAGCAAGTTTTTCAAGCCATTTTTTGAAATCACTGTGAAGACCTGTTTCATCATCATTTATGAAAACACTTGCTGTGATGTGCATCGCATTCACAAGAACAAATCCTTCTTTAACTCCACTTTCATCCACTGCTTTTTGAACTTCTCTTGTTATATTTATAAATTCTATTCTGTTTTTTGTATTGAACCACAATTCTTTTCTATATGTTTTCATCCTTTCCCTTTTTTTCTCTGTTTGACTGTTTATCTGACATATCAAGCATATATTTAACCACTCGCTGAATTATTCCAATTGATTCAGAATTCTGTTGAGGTAGCAAAAAAATTACTTTTTTTAAATAAATTTTTGAGTTAATCTTAAGGATTTCAAAACCAATGTATCCACTTCCAAATTTTTCAAACTCTACTTTAAAAACACTCAAAAACCCTTTCTTATTCTGAATTTCCTCAAAAGGTCCAGGATAAATAGCAAACTTATAAAACATTTCATCAATTTTATTCACTCTGTAGAAACTTTTTATTTCTCCAAGTTGTCCCATTACATATTTTATTCCATTTATAACTGCTTCTCTATCATTTTCTCTGTCTGTCATATCATAATCGGAAGGAATATAAAACATAGAGAAAAGTTTTTCATAGTTTCCAGTAATTAATGTAAAAAATGCCTTTTCACTGAATTTATTTATATTATTAGAATCCAGAGGGAATGAATATTTGAAAAAACAAAAAATGATAGAAAAACAAGTTATAAATATTTTACTTTTATAATTCATTCATTTCTCCTTTACTTAAATTTTAAATTTTCTAAATCCATTGTCAAGTCAAGTTCGCCACTATTTCTGTTGTAAAATTTCGGTTCATTCGTATTTAGTGTGGAGCAATTTCTATAAGTTATTGAAAAATAAAGAGATAGAGAAAATTGACAGTTACC
>JAGGVW010000219.1 GCA_021157805.1 bacterium | reverse complement strand
GATATTCCCTGTTGATGAGTGTTATGAAATTAATAGCCCCTACATTACATATATAAAAGAAAAAAGACCTTATATAATTTTGAAATGGGCTCAAAGTATTGACGGGAAAATTGCAACAAGAAATGGAAGTTCAAAGTGGATTACAGGAGAAAAAGCAAGAAATTTTATAAGAGAGAAAAGATTTGAAATAGATGGAATAGTTGTAGGAGTTAATACTATTTTAAAAGACAATCCTTTTCTTGATTATATTCCACCAGAATTTAAAATAAAAAAGAAGTTGCTTGAAAGAAAAAGATATTACAAAATTATAATTGACCCATATCTTAAAACACCTATAGAAAGCAATATCTGGAAAAATGAAAAAGCAAAAATTCTTATTTTCATTTCAGATAAAACTGAAAAAGAGAAAATTTCTTTATATGAAAAAAAAGCAAATACTGAATTAATTCCACTACCTCTTAAAAATGGAATGTTTTCAATTGACAATTTTCTATCAGAGTTATACAGAAGA
Source organism: bacterium (assembly GCA_021157805.1). The sequence goes on along the minus strand of JAGGVW010000219.1, from coordinate 3,483 downwards.
GAAATTGGAATTATAATGGTTGAAGGTGGAAGTAAAACACTCACCTGGTTTTTTGAAAATCGTAAAGTTGATAAGTTTCTTATATTCATCGGGAATAAATTACTTGGTGGAGAAAAATCAATAAGTGCAATTGGTGGAAAAGGTTATTCCGATATTGAAAAAGGTGTATATTTAGAAGATAGAGAAATTGAATTTTTTGACAATGATATTTTAATAAAGGGAAAACCATGTTTTCAGGAATAATACAGGCAACAGGAAAAATTAAAAAAAGAATAAGAAAAGCAGATGTTATAAATTTTGAAATTGAGTGTCCCAAATTAACTGATGATATTAAAATAGGTGAAAGTATTGCTGTTAATGGTGTCTGCCTTACGATAGAAAATATAATCGGAAATATTTTTTCTGTTTCAATAACAAAACATACAGAAAAAGAAACAAATTTAGGGAATATAAAACCAGGAGATATTGTAAATCTTGAAACACCTTTGAAAATTGGAGATAAAATAAGTGGACATTTTTTAACGGGTCATATTGATTTTAAAACAAAGATTGTTTTATTTTCAAAGTCGGCTCAAACAGGTAAAATTGTTTTAAGTATTCCTGAAATTTACAGTAAATATTTTGTAAAGAAAGGAAGTATAGGAGTTGATGGGATATCATTGACAATTGCTGAGATAAAGGGAAATAGAGTTGAAATTTATATTATTCCATTTACTATTGAAAATACAAACCTCAAATATAGGAAAACAGGAGATATTGTAAACATTGAAATAGATATAATAGCAAAATATATAGAAAATTTCACAAGAGGAAAAAATGAATGAAAAAATTTTTTCAACAATTGAAGAAGCAATAGAAGATATAAAAGAAGGGAAATTTGTCATTGTTGTTGATGATGAAAATAGGGAAAATGAAGGAGACCTTGTTGTTGCTGCTGAAAAGGTAAAACCAGAACATATAAATTTTATGGCAAAATATGCAAGAGGACTTATATGTGTTGCACTTCTTCCAGATAGATTAAAACAATTGAATTTACCACCAATGGTTGAAGAAAATACTGCTCTTCATGGAACTGATTTTACAGTAAGTGTTGATGCTGCTTATGGAATTACAACAGGTATTTCTGCATATGACAGGGCATTTACAATAAAACTTCTAATAAACAAAGATACAAAACCAGATGACCTTGTTAGACCAGGGCATATTTTCCCTATAAGAGCAAAAGAAGGAGGTGTTTTAATAAGAGCAGGTCATACCGAAGCATCTGTTGACCTTACCCGTCTTGCAGGTCTCTATCCAGCAGGTGTTATATGTGAAATAATGAAAGAAGATGGAACAATGGCAAGATTACCAGACCTCATTAACTTTTCAAAAAAACATAATTTAAAGATAATAACAATAAGGGACTTAATACATTACAGAAGAAAGAGAGAAAAACTTGTTGAAAGATTACTTTCTGTCTTTCTACCAACTGAATTTGGTGATTTTACTCTTTATCTCTATGCTGATAAAATAGAGCAGAAACATCATATGGCTCTTGTGAAAGGAGATATAAAACAAAAGGATAAAAATGATAGCATTCTTGTAAGGGTTCATTCCCAATGTATAACAGGTGATATTTTCCATTCTTTAAAATGTGATTGTGGAAAACAACTTTACAAATCAATGGAAATGATACAAAAAGAAGGAAGAGGAGTAATCGTATATCTGCCACAGGAAGGAAGAGGTATAGGACTTGAAAATAAACTTAAGGCATATCATTTACAGGAAAAAGAAGGACTTGATACAGTTGAAGCAAATTTAGAACTTGGTTTTCCACCCGACTTAAGAGAATATGGAATTGGAGCACAGATTCTTGTAGACCTGGGATTAAAAAAAATTAGATTATTAACAAACAATCCAAAAAAAATAATAGGACTTAAAGGATATGGTCTTGAAATTGTTAAGAGAGTTCCAATAGAGATAGAACCAACCCCATATTCTGAAAAATATTTAAAAACAAAAAAAGAAAAACTTGGTCATATGATAAAATTGGAGGATGAAAACAGATAAAAAATGGAGGAATAAATGAAAAAAATTGAAGGAATTCTTGATGCAAAAGGCAGGAGATTTGCTATTGTAATAAGCAGATTTAATGAATTTATTACAAAAAGATTGCTTGATGGAGCAATTGATTGTATTTTAAGACATAATGGGAAAGAGGAAGATATTGAAATAATATGGGTTCCAGGAACAGTTGAAGCAATTTATGCGGTTGGTAAAATTGTAAACAAAGGCAAGTATGATGCTGTAATATGTCTTTCTGCTGTAATAAGAGGGGAGACACCACATTTTGATTATGTCGCTTCTCAAATCTCAAGAGCAATAGCACAATTTAATATGACAGGCAAAATCCCTGTTGCTTTTGGAGTTATAACAGCAGATACAACTGAGCAGGCAATAGAAAGAGCAGGAACAAAGATGGGAAATAAGGGCTGGATGGCAGCACTGTCTGCTATAGAAATGGTAGACCTCTCTTCAAAAATTTAAAAAGGAATGAAAAGAAGAAAAGCAAGAGAAGATGCATTGAAAATTCTTTATATGGCAGATATGAGGGGAGAAAAATCATCTTCTTTGATTGATGAATACTATTTTGTAAACAGTAATGTGGAGAAAGAAGTTAAAGAGTTTACTGAGAAAATTGTAAAAGGGGTTTTTGAAAATATAAAAGAAATTGATGAAAAAATTTCTTCTGCAATTTTAAACTGGGATTTTAACAGATTATGCCTTGTTGACAGAAACATTTTGAGAATAGGAACTTACGAAATAATTTTTGCTGATGATATACCACCTGTTGTAAGTATAAATGAGGCATTAGAAATTGCTAAAAAATACGGAACAGATGACTCACCAAAATTTATAAATGGTGTTTTACATAGAATAAAAGAGGAGGTGGGAAAATGAAAATTTTAAAAAGTGCATTAATTTTCTTTTTATTTCTTTCATTTTTTGCTCTTCCTGCAACAAAAAAGATTCTGATGGTTATTGCTTTTGATAAATTCAGAGATGAAGAATATGCAGAACCGAGAAAAATTATTGAAGAAAATGGTTATAAAGTAGTAGTTGCATCATGGAAAAAAGGTATTGCGACAGGTATGCTGGGGAAGAAAGTTAAAGTTGATATAACTTTAAAAGATATTAAAGTTGATGATTATGATGGAGTTATTTTCGCTGGAGGAATTGGTGCTTCAAAATATTTTGAAAACAAAACTGCATGGAGAATAATTCAGGAATTTTATAATAAGAAAAAAGTTGTCGGAGCACTCTGTCTTTCTCCTGTTATTTTAGCAAATGCAGGAATATTGAGAGGAAAGAAAGCAACCTGCTGGTTTTCAGTTGCAGGAATGATAAAGAAAAAGGGAGCAATTTACACAGGAAAAAAGGTTGAAGTTGATGGTCTTATAATAACTGGAAATGGCCCATCTGCTGCAAAAGAATTTGGAG
>JAGGVW010000105.1 GCA_021157805.1 bacterium | reverse complement strand
ATTTCTAAACTGGTAGAAACTTTAAAGAGATAATAACGCAGAAGAGGCAAAATTAGAGGAGTGGAATGATAAAAAGATTAAATACAAGAGATGAGGAAAAACTGGTAAATCTGGGCAAAAAGTTAATAGACCAGGAAAAATGCAGGGTGATAGTTGAACCGTATGAGAGGAATAAAGGTTTCTGGTTTGGAGGAGGGAAAATAAGAAAAGATAAAGAAGGAAGGATAATTTTAACAGGAAGATACAGGAATGCTGGAGATAGTAGATATGGAGTGAGGAAGGGAGAAAGAGGACTTGAACTTGCTGTATTTATTTCAGAAGATAATGGTAAATCATTTAAAAAATTAAAATCATGGAGTAAAAAAGACCTTTCTTTTGATGGAAAGGAAGTTTTATCAATAGAGGGTTCTTCAATTTATTTTGGAGAAAAAGTGAAACTTTATGTTTCTTCAGAAAAGAAAAGCAAATATCCAGAGGGTTTTGAAAAATATCAGAAAGAAGGGACAGGAGTATGGAATATTGATGTTTTTGTTGCCGATAAAGTTGAGGAGTTAGAACCAAGAAGTATAAAAAACATTCTTTCTTCATCAAATCCAGAAAATATCCATATAAAAGACCCTGTTGTTTTTGAAATGAAAGAAGAAGAATACATTATTTACTGTCAGCATCCATTTTGCTGGAGTTGCAGTTATACGGGGGCAGGAAAAATTATTGAGAACAGGTTTGAGATAATTTCTTCTGATATACTTCCAAAAGGATATACATGGGATGTTGCTGTTACAAGAATTACTGAAAGATTACCTGTTCCAAAGGTAGGTGTTTTTAAAGATTTACCTGATATTTCTCTTTACTTTTATGATGGAGCCGAATGTATAAGAGAACATCCACAATCAGAAAAAGGAGTAAAAAGGCCAAGAGGATATTCGTGTGAGGAAATAGGAGGGCTTGCTTATGGTTTTGATAATGAATTTCCAGTGATTTACAGATTGAGCAGGTATTTTCCTCTTTTTTATTCACCTGAAGGAACAGGATGCAACAGATATGTTTCAGCATTTTTTGATGGAGAGAAAATCTATGTCACATGGCAGAGGTCATTTTCTGATTTTTCCCAGCCACTTGTAATGAATATTGTTGAGATTGATAAAATAGAGGAGGTGTTGAAATGAAAATAGGGGTTTGTGAGAAGGATTTACCAGGTGGTTTGGAAGAAAATTTTAAATGGATTGTTGAAAATGGTTTTGATGGATTTCAGATATGGCCTGATAAAGTAAAGGATGCCAAAGAACTTTTAAATATGTGTAAAAATGAAGGGGTTGTAATATCTGCAATAGGAGGAGGACCAAACCTTGTAAAACCAGAAACAAAAAATAGTACAATAGATGAATTTAAAAAAAGAGTTGAAATTGCAATTTCTCTTGAATCAAACATTATAACTGCTGAAACAAAAGAAAAACCAGAAAAAATGAGTGAGGAAGAAGCATGGAAATGGTGTTGTGAAATTGTTAGAGAAATATGTGAAGAATGTAAGAAAAATGGAATATATCTTGCAATTGAGCCATCAGGGAGTTGTTTTATAAAAGATTATTTTATGTGGAAACAACTTTCTGATAGAGTAAAAATTGAGAATTTGAAAGTTAATTATGACCCTGCAAATATTTTATGGGCAGGTAAAGATGTTGTTGAAGGTGTTCATTTTCTTAAAAAGAATATTGTTCATACTCATGCAAAAAATATCATTTTTGGAAAAGAAGAGGGATATATTGAAGGAGAGAGTAAAATAAGTGTAAGAGATGTTCCTGCAGATGAAGGAGAAGTTGATTATAGAGAATATATAAATTCTCTGAAAGAAATTGGATATGAAGGTTTTCTTACAATTGAAATGCATTGTAGAAAAGGGGAAGATAGAAGAGAAGATATTTTAAAATCAAAAAAGTATATTGAAAAACTTATAAAAAAGGAGGGGTAGATGGAATTTAAAGCTGGAATTATAGGAGCAGGGAGAATTGCATCAGCACATATACAGGCACTTCAAAAAATAGAGAATGTAAAAATAGAAGCAATATGTGATGTAATAAAAGAAAGAGCAGAAGAAAAAGGAAAGAATATAGGAGCAACGATTTACACTGACTATAAAGAAATGCTTGATAAGGAAAAACTTGATGCTGTCTGGATATGTACACCTGCGGATGTTCATTCAGAAAATGTTTTATATTGTATTGAAAAGAATATTCCATTTTTCCTTGAAAAACCAGTTGGAATAAATGAAAGAAAGTGTGATGAAGTATCTGAAAAATTAAAAAAAGAAAATATAATAAACTCTGTTGGGTTTATGTTGAGATACGACCCTGCTGTTGAAAAATTAGAAGAAATTTTTGAAAAAGAAAAATTGATTTTTGCTGCTGCTGAATGGTTCTGGACAATCCCTTTAGTTGATACAATAAAAAGTAAAGAAAAAGCAGGAGGGCAAATAGTAGACCAGGCAATACATCTGATTGATTTGATGAGATATTTGATTTCAGATGTAAAGAGTGTTTATACAAAAAGAGTGAAAGGATTTTTCCCTGAAGAAAAATTATATACTGGAGATGATGCAAGTGGATCTGTTTTTGAGTTTGAAAATGGACTTGTAGGAAATTTGGTCTGTACATATGCTTTAT
>JAGGVW010000041.1 GCA_021157805.1 bacterium | reverse complement strand
TCAATTGCTCTATCAACAGGTCCTTTACATTTATCAATTATTGGTTGAACAAGTTCTTCTAATTTTGCTCTTCTTATTTTCATCACAAGGTGTTTTGGACCTGTCTGGTCTGCTGTTATAAATGGAAGGTTGATTTCTGTTTCAACGGTTGATGAGAGTTCTATTTTTGCTTTTTCTGCTGCTTCTCTTATTCTTTGCATTGCCATTTTATCATTTCTCAAATCTATCCCTGTTTCTTTTTTGAATTCTTCTACTATGTGCTCAATAAGAGCATTGTCCATATCTGTTCCACCAAGTTGAGTATCTCCACTTGTTGATAAAACTTTAAAAACACCTCCCATCAATTCCATTATTGTTACATCAAGTGTTCCTGCTCCAAAGTCAAAAACAAGAATTTTGATTTCCTGGTCAAGTTTATTAAGTCCATAAGCGAGAGATGCTGCTGTTGGCTCATTTATCAAACGGACGACTTCCAGTCCTGCAATTGTTCCTGCATCTTTTGTTGCCTGTCTCTGATTATCATTGAAATATGCAGGAACTGTTATAACTGCTTTTTTTATGGAGATACCAAGAAAACTTTCTGCATCTTTCTTTATTTTTTGCAATATAAATGCAGAAATTTGTTGTGGGGTGTATGTTTTTCCATAGATGTGATATTTATAGTCAGTTCCCATTTTCCTTTTTGCTGCAAAAACAGTTCCTTCAGGATTAACTGCTGCCTGTCTTCTTGCTGGTTCTCCAACTAAAACCTGCCCATCTTTTGTAAAAGCAACATATGATGGGAATGCTTTACCGCCAACTATTGTCGTTCCTTCTGCACTTGGAATTATAACCGGTTTATCTCCTTCCATCACTGCTGCTGATGAATTACTTGTTCCAAGGTCTATTCCTATAATCTTTTCTTTCATTTCTACCACCTCCATTTTTTACTTTTAGATGAGAAATTTTTAATAAAAGTTTCATTATTAAACACTCAGATGCTTTATTTTTTACTGAAATAAGTGGGCGGTGCAGGACTTGAACCTGCGACTTCTACCTTGTAAGGGTAGCGCTCTTGCCACTGAGCTAACCGCCCAGTTTGTTAGATACTTTTTAATTATACCCTATATAAAAAAATAATTAAAATGATTTTTTAAGATTTCATTTTCTTCAGGAGGGGTTAAAGAAAATTCTTTAAGAGAGGGTTTTCTCCAAATTTTTCAATTACTAATGCTTTAAATTTTATTTAAAGACACCATCAATTTTTTCAGAGCAAAAAACACATTTTCCATCTTTTATATTATTTCTCAAAATTGAAAATCCACTTCTTTCAATAAGAAGTTTATGACAGGAAGGACAATATGTATTTTCCCCTTCATCAAACCATAAATTTCCTGTATAAACATATTTCAAGCCAATTTCAAGTCCAATTTCTCTTGCTCTTTTTATCTTTTCCACAGATGCAGGATAATGGTCAGCCATTTTATATGCAGGATAAAATCTTGTTACATGCCAGGGGATTGAAATATCAATATTTTTAATTGTTTTTGCAATTTCTTCAATCTGTTTTTCGCTGTCGTTATATTCAGGAACAATTAAAGTTGTAACTTCAACCCATATTCCAAGTTCCTTCATAAAAGATATGTTTTCTATCACTGGTTTTTGTTTTGCTCCGCACAATTTCTTATAAAAATTTTCATCTCCTTTAAGGTCAACATTTGCTCCATCAAGAAAAGGAGAAATTATTTTAAGTGCTTCCTTACTCATATATCCATTTGTGACAAAATTATTTTTAATCCCATTTTCTTTTGCAATTCTCGCTGTATCAAAAGCAAGTTCAAAGAAAACAGTTGGTTCTGTATATGTATATGAAATTGATTTACAACCAGAAGATAAGGCAGATTTTACTATTTTTTCAGGAGTTGTCAGATTTGTATAAAAAATTTCTCCATTTTTGGGTGGATGGGCTATTTCAGAGTTCTGGCAGAAAGAACAAAAGAAATTACATCCAACAGTGGCTATGGAATAAGCAAGAGAACCTGGAAGAAAGTGAAAAAGTGGTTTCTTCTCTATCGGGTCAACATTTTCAGCAACTGTTTTCCCATAGACAAGTGAATAAAGAACCCCATTTTTATTAAGCCGAACTCCACATATTCCAGTTTTCCCTTCTTCTATTAAGCAGAAATGATTGCAGAGTTCACATCTTATTTTCCCATTTTTCTTTTCCCACAAAACTGCTTCTTTCATTTTCTCCTTCAATTGTTCAGTAATAACAATCTCCTTTTTTGCAGGTTAAAAATTCTTCTAAAAAATCCATTTCTTCTGAAAATTCGTCTCCTCTGAAAAGAACCTGTTGTGTTTTACTCCCATATCTGAAAACTGTAATTCCCTTGCATTTTAATTTATAACCGAGGAGGAATATTTTTTTAACATCTTCAATTGTTGAGTTTTCTGGTAAATTTACTGTTTTTGAAACAGCATTATCAGTATATTTCTGAAATACTGCCTGCATTTTAAGATGTATTTCAGGAGGAAGGTCAAAAGCAGTAACGAAAACATTTTTTATTTCATCTGGTATTCCTTTTATGTTTTTCAGAGAACCATCTGTTACTATTTCTTTCAGAATTGATGGTGAAAGAATTTTTTTCTCCTTACCTTTTTTTTCAAAAACAGGATTTATTTCAAGAAAGTCAGTTCCACCAAGTATTTTCCTTATATAAGCGATTGCAAAAACAGGTTCAATTCCGCTTGAACAATTTGCTATTATACTTATAGTTCCAGTTGGAGCAATAGTTGTCCTTGTAGCGTTTCTTAAATAATCAACTTTTTCTCTGTATATGCTTTTTTCAAAATTAGGAAATGAACCTTTTGTCTTTCCCAGATAAACAGAGTATCTGAAAGCAGTTTCATTTATAAACTTCATAATTTCTGAAGCAAATTTATAACTTTCTTCACTACCATAAGGTATTTCTAATTCAAAAAGAAGGTCTGCCCATCCCATAATACCAAGACCTATTTTTCTATTTTCTAATGTCATTTTTTCTATTTGTTTTGTTGGGAATTTATTAATATCAATAACATCATCAAGAAATCTAACAGAAATTTCTACTGTATTTTTAAGGTTATCCCAATCAATTTCTCCATTTCTAACAAATTTAGTTAAATTTATTGAGCCAAGATTACAGGATTCATACGGAAGAAGAGGTTCTTCTCCGCAGGGATTTGTTGCTTCAATTGGACCTATTTCAGGTGTTGGATTATGTCTGTTTATTTCATCAATGTAAATAATTCCAGGGTCCCCTGTTTCCCATGCATTTATACATATTAAATCAAAGAGTTCTGTCGCCTTCCATTTTCTGATTTCCTTTCCATCTCTTGGATTTATCAGGGATATTTGCTCTTTCTTTTTTATTTTTTCAAAAAAGGTATCAGGGACAGCAACTGAGATATTGAAGTTTGTCAGGCTCTTTCTTCTTTTTGCAGTTATGAATTCATAAATGTCAGGATGGTCAATTCTCAATATTCCCATATTTGCGCCTCTTCTTTTTCCTCCCTGTTTAACAATTTCAGTTGCTTTGTCAAATATTTCCATAAAAGAGACAGGTCCTGATGCAACTCCCTTTGTTGAACCCACTATATCGCCTTTCGGTCTTAATTTTGAAAAAGAAAAACCAGTTCCTCCTCCACTCTGATGAATTAAAGCCATATTTTTTAACGTTTCAAAAATTTCATAAATTGAATCACCAACAGGTAAAACAAAACAGGCAGAGAGTTGTCCCAGAGGAGTTCCTGCGTTCATAAGGGTTGGAGAATTTGGTAAAAACTTAAGAGAAGTCATCAAGTTATAAAATTTTTCAGCATACTTTTGTTTACTTTCATTATATTCAATTTCACCTTCTGCAACACTTATTGCAACTCTTTCAAACAAACTCTCTGGTGTCTCAATTATTTCTCCATTTTCATTTCTTAAAAGATATCTTCTTCTAAGAATATGTATTGCGTTTACTGAAAGTTTCAGTCGGTCTTCAACTCCAAGAATTTTCTTGCTTTCTCTTATTCGTTTTCTTTTTTCTCTGTAAATTATGTAAAGACGAGCGATTTCAGGATAACCATTTTCCATCAAGGTATTTTCAACAATATCCTGAATTTCTTCTACTTCAGGGGTTTCTTTTGAAATTTTTTCTATAACTTTTTCTGTTAATTTTCTGGCAAGAGAAAGGTTGCCAATACCACCTTCTTTTAATGCTTTGTAAATTGCTGTTTCTATTTTTTCTGGAATGAATTTCTGGATGGAACCATCCCTTTTTTTTATAAAATCTGGCTTCATTTCAATTTATATGAAAGAACAACAGGTCTTCCATTTCTTAAAACCTCAACAGTTACTATTTTTGTTCCGTTCTGGACTATTTGATTGTAAACAGCATAACCTTTCGTGATACTGTCAATTAGTGTTCCATTTACTCTGTGAACTATATCTCCTTCTCTCAAACCAAACTTGAAAGGAATGCTGTTGTCGGGTAATTTAGTCAATTTAAACCCCTCTACTTTTCCATCAACTATGTAAGGAGATATATTGAGATTTTTGAATAAATTTTTATCATTTTTTAATTCCTCAACCGTTTTATAAAAATCCACAATCACTGGCTCTTTGAACTCAGGGGTTTTTAATTCTGGATTTTCTACTTTCTTTTTTTCTATTTTTACATTTACTCCTGGAACTGCTTTTATAAAATTTCCTGATTTTGTATCTTTTTTTATCTGTATTTTTTCTTTTTTCCCATTGTAAAGGAAAACAATAAAATCAGTTCCCATTTCTACAACTTTTGCTCCAGCAACTGTTTCATTTTTTCTTACAATAACTTCTGTATTTTTTCTTTTTATTCCGATTATTGCATATCCAGTTTTATCCAGTAAAATAATACCTCTAACTTCAATAAGAGAATTCAACGGTGGAGGAGATGTCTTTAAAATGTTTGTTTTCTTTATTTCTTTTTTTTCAATATATGGAACAGTAAATATATTCCTTTTAAGAATAATGTTATAATTTATCTTACTGTAAACAAGGGTAGAAGCACCAAGAACCACAAAACATAGAATTTTTACTCTCATATTTATATTTTAACACTTTAAAGGAAGAAATTAAATAGAAAATACAGGAATTATATAAAAATGTATCTTCACCACTTGACAGAATGGTTTTAAAAAGTTAAAATCATTTTATGATTGAAATTATTTCAACTTTGGAAAATGTTTAT
>JAGGVW010000021.1 GCA_021157805.1 bacterium | reverse complement strand
GTCCTCTTTTGTTGCTGGTATAATTTGTTTATCTTCCGGCAATTTCACAATATAATCAGGTTTTATACCTTTTCCTTCAATACATACACCAGAAGGTGTATAATAATGAGCAATTGTAAGTTTTAAAGCAGAACCATCTGAAAGTGGTATTAAGTTTTGAACAGAACCTTTTCCAAATGTTTTTTTACCCACAGAACTGAACTCCTTATAATTATCCTTCAATGCCCCAAAAACAATTTCTGAAGCACTTGCACTCCCTTCATTAACAAGAAGAACAACAGGTTTTTTCCAGACAGGATTTTTTCTTGACCTAAAAATACTTTTATCTTCTTTTCTCCTTCCTTCAGTATAGACAATCAATTTTCCTCTTGGTAGAAATAATTCACTTACTTCAATTGCTGAAGTTAAAAGTCCTCCAGGATTGTTTCTCAAGTCAATTATTAACCCCTTCTTACTCTCTTTATTGAATTTCTTAAGAACTTTTTCAAGGTCAACCGGGGTTCTTTCCTGAAATTCTGTAATTCTGGTATAACCAATATTTCCAAATTCTTTACTTTTTACTGATTTTATCTTTATAACATCTCTAATAATTTCAATTTCTATAAGTTTTGGAACATTTTCTCTCATTATACTTATTTCTACTTTTGTTCCCCTTTTTCCTCTTAATTTCTTCGCTGCTTCAAGTGTAGTCATTCCTTTTGTTGATTCTCCATTTATCTTAATTATCCTATCCCCTGCTTTTACCCCTGCCTTCCAGGCAGGAGTATCATCTATTGGACTTACAACAGTTATAATTCCATCCTTTAGTGTAATTTCCATCCCTACACCCTCAAACTCTCCCTTTGTTTCAATCTGTAATTCCTTCTTTATTTCTGGCTCAAGGAAAGCACTATAAGGGTCAAGAGACATCAACATTCCTTTCAATGCACCATAAATCAAGTCCTTCTCTTTAACCTCTTTTACATAATCCTGCTCCACAATTCTCATTGCATCTATAAATAATTCTATGTTTTTATATGTTTCTTCTTCCTTGATTTTTTCTTTTGAAACACTTACATCACTCCCAAAAATTATACTTAAAAAGAAAAATCCAACAATAGCTAAAAACAACTTTCTTCTCATTTTAACTCCTTTTCGCTTTTCTATTTTAACATCTTTTCAAATGTATTTTTAACAACCGAAGGATTTGCTTTCCCTTTCATTTTTTTCATAACCTGCCCTATAAGAAAGCCAATTACTTTTTCTTTCCCTTTTCTATAATCATCAACTGCTTTCGGATTTTCCTCAATCACCTCTTTAACTATATTTTCAATAAAACTCGCATCATCTATCTGCAGGAGATTTTTTTCTTTTATAATTTCATCTGGCAATTTTCCTGCTTTGAAAACTTCTTTTAGCACTTCTTTACCAACAGTTGCAGTTATTTTGCCTTTTTCCACCATATTTAACAATCCAACAAATTTCTTCGGCGAAATTTTGTTAAAAATATTTATTCCTTTCTCTTCTTTCACCAGAGCCATAATTTCACCCATAATCCAGTTTGAAATCATCTTGTAATTTTTAAAAGTTTTAGCACACTCTTCAAAATAATCAATTATGATTTTTTCATTCATCAGAACATCTATATCATAATCTGGAAGATTATATTCCCTTTTAATTCTTTCTCTCCTTTCTTCTGGCAATTCTCCAATTTCTTTTTCCACTTTTTTTATAAAATCATCATTAATTTCAACTGGAAGAAGGTCTGGTTCAGGAAAATATCTGTAATCATGTGCTTCTTCTTTTGTCCTCATAACTTCTGTCCTCTGCTGTTTCTCATTCCACAACCTTGTTTGCTGTATTACTTTTTCTCCTTTTCTCAAAATAGATATTTGTCTTTTTGCTTCATAACTTAATGCTTTTCTCACTGCCTTAAAAGAATTCATATTTTTAACTTCAACTTTCACTCCAAGTTTTTTCTCTCCTTTTTTTCTCACTGATATATTAGCATCACATCTTAAAGAACCCTCTTCCATATTACAATCACTTATTCTTAAATATTCAAGCGTCTGCTTTAACTTTAATAGAAACAATTCTGCTTCTTCAGGGCTTCTTATATCTGGCTCTGTTACAATTTCAAGAAGAGGTATTCCACTTCTGTTAAAATCAACATATGAGAAAGCCCCTTCCTCTGAATGGATAAGTTTCCCTGCATCTTCTTCAAGATGAATTCTGGTTAAGTTTATTTTCTTTTCCCCGATTTTAATATATCCACCTTTTATAATCGGCTGTTCATATTGTGAAATTTGATAGTTTTTTGGAAGGTCTGGATAAAAATAATTTTTCCTTGCAAATCTACAATTTTTAGAGATATTTGAGTTAAAGGCAATCCCTGTCTTAACAGCTAGTTCAACTGCTTTTTCATTTATTACAGGCAAAACACCTGGCATTCCCGTACAAATAGGGCAGGTATTTGTATTGGGTGAAGAACCAAATTTTGTAGAACAACTACAGAACATTTTTGATTCAGTCAAAAGTTCTACATGAACTTCAAGTCCTATTACAACTTCATATTCATCCATTTTATTCCTTTATCACTCCACATTTCATTTTTATTTTTAATTCCTCTTCTGGTTTTAATTTCAACTGGTCTCCTCTTTTCACCGCTTCTTCCAGATTTGGTAAACTTGAAAATGGTTCAAGAGCAACATTATAATTTCTTCCATACCAGGGATAATTATAGCTACCTTTCGCTATTCTCCAAAACCATATACATTTGAAAACAGAAAGTGGAAATTCAAAGAAGAATCCAATTTTCTTTTTCTCATTTATAATTTTATATTTACCCTCTTTTAAATCAGTCAGAAATATTACATCTGAAACATTATCTTTTTC
>JAGGVW010000109.1 GCA_021157805.1 bacterium | reverse complement strand
TTTCAAGTTCATCTTTCATTATTTTTTTAATTCTTTTAAGTTTTTCTTTTTTCCCTTTTTTGTATTCCCTTAAATTCCTGTAAAAATCAATTATATTTATGCAACTTTTAAGACATAAATAGATGTGAGTTGCGAGGTCAATCTCCCTTTTAAGTTTTTTATTTTTTTCATCTTTTTCCATCCCTTCTTCAAGTATATTTATTCCCTCTTTCCATTTTTTAAGAAGTTTGTTTACCTGATGAACAAATATTGAATAAGGAATTTGTAAAAATGTTTCAATGTTATCTCCAACTTTTAAATGTCCTTTTTCATCTCTTGGAAGTGGTCTCCAGGAAGGGATATGACCAATTTTTTTTGCTTTTAATGAAAGAGGATAAACAGTTGCGAAGTTTATTGGACCAAAATAAATAAAAGGAATTGAAAAGGGATAATAAGAAAATGCTTCTGAAAACTTTTTCCACGCTTTCATAACAAATTTATATGTCTTTCTTCCAAATTCAGAAATTGCTACTTCTTTTATTATTTCCTCTTTACTCTTTTCAGATACTGAAAATTTTCCTGTAATTTTGCTCATTGGAGAAATGTTTCCTCCAAATATCCAGCAGGCAAGAAAACCATCAATCTTCATATTTCTCATTCTATCAAGTTTCTCAGCAAAAGTGTAAATCACAGGAATATAGGGAACTGTTACAAGTTCATGAGTTGTTCCCATCTGTAATTTTGCCATAACTTTCATACCTCTCTTTTTTGCAATTTCAATTCTTTTTTTGAATCTTGGAGATGGTCCTGTATAAGAATAGGAATACTCATCAACCGGGTATCTTTTCCCATTTATGATTTTATATCCCCCTCTTTCAAAATCACTCATTAAAATTACATCCTCTGGAAGGGAATTTATAAGTTTTTTCTGCGGTTGTGGTTCAATTATATTCCAACTCCATGCCCATGCAATTACATCAGCATTTTTATTTGCCTCTTTCGCTCCTTTATCTATCAGAGTTATTATTTCAGATACAACTTCATATGGCTGCCTTTTCTCACATCTTTCACAGTAAAATCCTTCCTTTGCCCAGTTAATCATTTCAGGAAAGTTTTTAACTTCTTTTATCCATTTTGGGAAATGGCTATAGCAATGTGTATGGAATTCACTTGCAGTTATAAGAAAGACCCCACCAAGACCTGGAACCTTTTTAAATAGATTATAAGAACTTTCATAAAGATAATCTTTAACTTTCTGTGTACTGGAACACAAAGCATAGTAAACACCAGCAAATTCAGTTCCATAGTGAGTATGCGGTTGTCCTTTAACATCAGGGTGTTTTTCCCAGAATTTATCTTCTTGCCTAAATCCTCTTGGTTCACATAAGTAGAGATAAACTTTAATTCCATATTTTGATGTATATTCAACAAAATCATTAAGTGCTTTTATTTTTTTCTCACTTCCAAATTCAGGAAACGGTTTTGAAGATACAATTTCTCTTAAAAGACAATGAAGCCAGACACTGTCAAATCCTTCATTTTTTATTTCTTTAAGATACCATTCAGGATGTGTCTTTTTTGCTCCTTCTATTTCTTTCCCGTAAAAATCAGAATAAGGTGAACGAATAATTGAAGGAGTGAAAGTTCTTTTATTTTTCATTTTTTAAAGCCATCCTTAATCCATCAAGTATTAATTTTTTTGCTTTCTCTCCATATTCAACAGTTGCTTTTTTTGCTTCTTTTGAATACCATTTTCTTTCATCAAATTTTTTCATATCAACTCCTTCAGGACAGAAAACAAGCATTAAAGATGTTTCCTGTTTCCCTGCATGATCAATTGGAAATTCTCTTTGTGCTTTTTCGTCCATAAATGGATGGACTTTTATCCAGCTAAATGGGTCTTCTCCTTTTTCATGCTGGTTGTAATAGTCCTTTGAACTTTCTTTTCCCCACCATCCTTCACCAAGTTCTTTTTCAATAAATTCAAAAATTGTTTCTCTTGCAGCAAATTTAAAAGCAAGGTCTGTTGGCATACCTGCAATAAAATTTTCACTCTGATGATGTATAAAAATATGTATATTTCTAAAACCAATCCTTAACAAACTTTTAAAAAGGTCTTTTGCCAGAGGAAAAAAGGAAGTTGCAGGTATATGTATTGTTCCATTTCTTTCAGGTGGCTCAACTGCATAACTTGCTGCTCCATAATAAAAAGGTGGAAGAATTATAATATCCATTTCTTTCTCCAGAATTTCAAGCGCTTTAATAACAATGAGTGTATCAACTCCAACAACAAGATGTTCACTGTGATATTCAATAACTCCAACAGGCAAAACCACAGGCCAATTTTTTTCAATCCCTTTTCTTATCTGGTCAGGAAACATCATTTCATATTTCATTCCCTCCCCCTTTAAACTTCAATAATTTCCATCAACTTACCACTCAATGGTTCAACACCATCTTTTTTAACAACAACTCCATTTTCCCATCTTAATCCGAAGTCATCACAGTAAAGAAATGTATCAACCTGGAAAGTCATATTTTCTTCAAGGAAATATTCTGAATTTGTTTCCATCCACGGTTTTTCTACTTCAAGCATACCAAGACCATGGCAGGGACCGTAAAGTAAGTTTTTACTCACCCCTATTTTTTCTCCATATTCAAAAAATTTCTTTGCCACCTCACCTGCTTTAACCCCTGCTTTCATCCATTCTATTGTTTTTCTATGCATATCAAGTCCAGCAGTAACAAGTTTTTTTACCTCTTCTGGCATTTTTCCTATACAAACAGGTCTTCCCACACTTGAAGAATAACCAGCAACTCTCGCACCAACATCTAACTGAATAAGATTTCCTTCTCCAAGTTTTTTATATCCAGGACGACCAATTGCATGATTTGAGTTTTTACCTGCAAGGACATATTGAGGATGTCCTTCATATTCAGCGCCATTTTCATAAAGATATTTTTCAATAATTCCAACAAGTTGTAATTCTGTCATCTCTGGTTTCATCTCTTCTATTGCTTTTTCAAGTGCTATTTCAGAAATTCTATTTGCTTCTTTTAACATTTCAATTTCAACTTCACTTTTTATTATTCTCATATCAACTAATATTTCATCACTTTTTATTATTTCTGCTTCAGGCGCTGCTTTTTTAATTGCTTCATAAACAGGAATAGGAAATATCTGGTACCCTGCAAGTCCTATTTTTTTGACCTCTCCAACCATTTCTTTAAAGACAGTTGAAAAATCATCAAGTTCAAGTCCTGGATATTCTGGTTCAGCACTCTCTCTGTACTGTAAAATTTTGTAAATTTTTTTAACCCTACTTCTATCAAGAGCAAATGTTTCACTTTCAGGACCTATAAGTAATGCTATTTCACCTGTTTTTGATACAGCAACACCTGCTGTTTCAAATATTGGCCAGTAGTCAGTTAAATATCTTACATTTGCAAAATCCGCTTCATTTGATTGTGCTATTAAAATATCAATTCCTTTTTCTTTAACTTTCTCAACAACCTTTTTCCATCTTCTTTCAAATTCACTATCAGGTATTCTATATTCTTTCACTTCATCCTCCTTTCCCATAAATTTTTATCCCAGTAAATAACCATCCCAAGATTAAATGGTTTCCCTTCAAGAAGTAATTTATACGCTTTAAGAGAATCCTTATAATAAAATCTATGAGTTATAATGTCTGCCACATTTATCCTTCTTCTTTTTATTTCATTAAATGTTGTTTCCCAATCATTGCTGTCAAACCCAATAGTTGTTTTTACTGTAATTTCTCTTATTTTTATCTGGTCAAGGTCTATTGCACATTTTTCTTTATCAAAATACTGTGCCTGAAGTAGTAATTTCCCCCATCTTTTTGTTTTTTTAACACACATATCGATTGCCTGTGGAACTCCTGCTGTGTCATAAACAATATCAAAGCCATCTGGAGCGATTTTATCAAGTTTCTTTTCAATATTCCCATCAACTTCTATTACATCTGGAATAATTTTTTTCGCAAATTTAACTCTTTCTGGGTTTTTCTCAATTATAACAGGATATGCATTTTTCAGAAGTGAAAACTGAGCAGCACTTAAACCAAGAATTCCCGCTCCAATTATAAGTATTTTTTCTCCCCCTTTTACTTCAAGAGCATTTATCCCTCTATGAGCAACTGAAATTAAAATTGTAAAAACAGTAGTTTCAAGTTCAAATACTGATGGTAATTCTGATGATATAAATCTGTATTGAGAAGGGCTATCAACAGAATATCCAAGATGAGCACCCCACATTGAAATTATTTTTTCTTTCCATTTTCCTTCACTTGCGAATCCATAAACAATATCTCCTTCCTGAAATTTTTTCACATTTTTACCAACATTTTCAATAATTCCAATTCTGTGATATCCAGGAACATTTGGAAATTTAGTTCCTATATGTCTTCCTTTTAATATCCATCTCTCTGTCCCCGGCGAAATTGCTGTTACTAAAGTTCTCACAAGAATTTCGTCTTTTCCCATTTTATCAAGAGTGATTTCCTTCATTGTGAATTTTTCTGGTGAAGTGAAAACAACCGCTTCTGTTTTCATTTTTTCCTCCCTTTTATTCTTCAAAGACAATTATACCATATCCTTTTACAGATAGCACTTCTATTTTTATATAACTAAAATTCGACAGACATAAGAAGTTTTTTTAATAGCAACTATCTTTTTTATTTTACTTTTCTATTCTCAAGTTCTCAAATTTTTTGTTTTTATTACACAACTACATTATACCCTAAGAATTGAAAAATTTGACAAAAGATGTAAAAATTCTTATTAGATAAATGACCAGAGGAACTATAAAAAACCATCAAATTTTAAAACAATACTTTTTAAAAGAGTTAAAAAATTAGAAACAGCGTCACTTTGTCTCTACCTTTATATCTCTTTTTTGTTATAATAGCTCCATTTATCGGGTTTGTTTTGAATGTTTTTTCTTTTTTATACAGATTTTTCTTCATCTTTTCTTTATGTGATTTATCCTCATAACTCTACCAACCACTTTAATTTATTAAATCCATATATATACTTCTATCTGTCCATCTGTTTGGTAAAAATAATCTTTGCCAATAGGAATATTTTTTTACTACCTGAAAAAGAGATTGAAGGAATTATTCTTTGAAAATGGAAAGGGTAGACAATATTCACTTACTTTTAAAAATATACTTGAAGAATTAAGAGAAATACAGATTGGATATATAAATGTGAATGGACTTTTTATAAAACAATTAAGCAAAATGAACCAATTGCAAAAAGATATACTTAAAAATTTAAAAGTTGAATTGAAATTGAAAAATAAATTAAACACTAATTAGAAAATTGATTTTTGACTTAATCTATTGTCTCACAAAAAGTTATATTGATTTTTAAATTGGTAAGTTCGGTTAAAAGATAAAGAAAATAGGTAAAATTAAGATGTAGTGCACAGTTCAAAAAGCCAAATTCTGCATCCAAAAGGGATTCTAAATAATGTGGCGAAGTGGACTTATCAATTCTCTCAATATCTGTAATACCTTTGAGTTCCATCAGAGATTCTACTTCTGAGTTCAACGACAGAACAAATCCTCTTTTCTCCTGAGTTAACACATCGTCAAGAAAAAGGTGTTTGTTCATCCCTACAGATAATATCTTTCTCTCTTTCATAGTAATTCACATCCTTTATTTTTTATCAATTATCACGGTTACAGAACTCCCAGCAGGTATAATAACCTGCTGACTAAACTCACCTAATAAACTGAAGCCGGGACCGGGTTTGACCTGACAGATAATTTTTTTATCTGTAGGATTATGGGCTACAAAAGCGGCTTTCTTTGGACGGATATCTACAAGAGTTAGCCATACCATTGGGTTATCACTGACCAAAAAGTTGCCAATATAGATATCCTTATTCCCAATTTCAGTATCAATCTGGAGCATCCCCACCCCATCGTTCATAACAGGAATATGAATCAATTGATTCTCTCCTGTTCGCTTTTTTCGCACCGTATATCGATTGCCTACCTTATCAACAACCCATTCCGGGATAACCAGTGTATTCTTTCCTTTATACCATATGCCAGCATCCCATCGTGGATTCAGTCCTTCAATTTCTACAGGAAGATTTAACGGTAATTTTGCTTCTGTAATCTTCCCTGAAAAACCATACCTTTTTGCTTTGAGTTTCAGGATGTAATAAGTGCTGATAACTGAACCGGAAATTGGATTAACTTGATAAGCAGGCTCTTTACCAATTCCAAGACTGTTACAAATATCGGTTATGAAACTATTATCAGTAGGAGGGTCCAATTTGCTAACTACACCAAGGTAGCGATAGGTTATTTTATCTCCTGCTTTTAGATTTTTATTTCTGCTACTAAGTTGCAATCTGAAATTCCCATATTTCCCGCTCCTACTAAGAAAAACAAGATAATCCAATCCATTCTGGAAAGAGATAATCCCTAAGGAACCCCTGAACGGCTGGGGAAATAAGGCAACAAATCCGTTTAAAGGTAAACTACCACGGAAGGCGCAGTTCTTTCTGGTTAACTTTCCTGAAAAAAAAGTACCATCTTTTTTTGTTGCACAGACAACATCTGCGCCTTGTCTGCCGTGGTATCGGGTCAACCAGGCATTCTTAAGAGTAAAATCCTTCTTAACGGTAAAGTTCCCCTCAATAAGTTGAATCAATGAGGAATCCTGCCAGGGGGTAAAGAAAATATGCCTTACCTTGCCAGTCAGATATTCATTGGGCACTGCAATTTCTGGGATGTCAGTTCTATCAGGATTACTCGTAGCAGAAACAGGATAATGGTTTTCAAGGATACAGTCAATGATACTGCCAAAACGGCTTACCAGATATGGGTAATACTCCACTGCTGGACGAGCACTTTCTTTCACCCCTCCCCAGATGGGTAAATGGTAAGGAAAATTTCTTGAAATTAAATAGTTTTCCATTCCTCTCGTATTTTGCATATCTTTTGGAGGTCCCCACCATTTTCCTCTTGGCATGGTGTTAAAATTACCACTACACCTGGGATAGGAATTCTCTTGTACTTGGGTCCAGTTTCCCCATCCAATAGCTTTTTTATTGTTAATATCGGTTACAGTTACAATAAACTTGTATTCTCGGTTATGGAAGTAATCAATAGTTTTTTCAAATTCTTTCTTTCCTCTAGGAAGAAATCTTCTCCAGATACCATTATCTGAATCAAGAATGGTTACTTCTTTCAAACCTATCCGAGAGGATACCTTGATATGCATACGAAAACGGTCGTTTCCCTGAATGGCTAAATCGCTGGTTCCAAAGTTAAGAATTCTTGAATCTTCAATTATCGGGGATTCAGAAACAAAGGAAGAGCGATACCAGACATAATTTCCTTTATATTTCCCAATGTTGCCACTGAGTGCTTCTATTACATTGTGATCAAACCAGCGGACATAGGTCTGAAATCCATTGCTTTTTGCTTTAATCACTCCTTCAGGAGTATTTATTAGATGCACCGCTACAGGAAAAAGATTGAAACTTTCTTTCTGTAAACGGAGGTAATAATCAAGTGAATCATCAACTAATTTACCATTTTCATAAGTATAGATACTAAATCCTTTAAAATTCCCTTGATACCACGGTTTCTCTGGGTTGCTATGTGACTTGATTAATATTACTGGTGGCCAGTGCCAACCACGAGAAAGAACATTATTGACCGTCAACCGACCAGGATACTTTTTGCTCCACCAATCTTTAGCTGGCCATGTAAGACTATCCGAGAAAGTTACCCATAAATTACCTGATTCATCTTTATATAAAAAACCTGGATATGCCTTAAAACTATTATTACTATATTTTTCGCATGTTTCTTTTAACTGTTTAAATTTCTCTGGGGTTAATTTACTGATATCTTCTGTAAAAGCAATAAAATCATATCCTGCCTGTTTTGCTACTTGAATAAATTGTTCAGGTTTTCCTTTTCCTGAAGAAAGAGAGGTTTTGACCCCTATCAAACCACAGTAACAATTCGGCATCAAGACACCTTTTACTTGCCTTTTATCCCAGTTTATTTTTATAAATCCTACTTCTGGCGTAGATTCAATCTGTTGCGGAACATAACCACCAAAAATACCTTCCGACGGTTCAGCAAGGTAGGTAAACAGATTATCAAGAAGTCGGGCAGCATTTCCTTTCATCCCAGCTTTTTCACCTTCCATAGTTAAACCTCTTCCCCATAAAATGTGGTAAGCATCCTGCCAGACACAGGTAGCAGCAATAGGCCAAATTGCAATCCGTCCTTTCCCATATTCTCGCACTGCTAAAAGGGGAGGTGCACTAGCAAATGTCCCAGGAGATGGAGAAGTCTTAACCCCACTTTTAATGGTACGCAAAGATCTCGCTGTCTTTTTGCCATATAAAAGCACTTGCCAATCTTTACTTACCCTGAGAGGAGAAGTAAAATCAGTATATCTATTGTAAATAGCAGGATAGAATATTCCACTTACGCCTTCAGTAATCGGGTGTTTAATAAGATTATTTGTCCAAGATAATTTATATCCATATTCAGTCCTAACTAAATATTCATTATCAACCACTTGTTCTGAAAGAATCTCCACTCCACAAGGTTTTAACCACTCATTCATTTCTTCAATATCTTTACCAAACTGCCAACCCGGTGAGCGGAGAACTAACAATCCTCCTCCTTCTTTCACATAATCAAGAAGGAGTTTTTTCTTTTTCTCAACCATTCTATATGATGAGGAGCTTTTTTCAAGAAGAGGTAAGGTCAATACTACTACAACATTGAACTGTTTCAAATAATCCATTGTCAATTCAGGAGTATATATTGCGATTCCTTGTTCAAATCCGAGTTTCCTAAGATGTGCTTGATACTTGAGATCAGGAACTGCCCAGCCAACTTGAGCAGCAGGAACATCAGGATTACCTTCTTCTTTCACTCTCCATGCAAGTATAAGATACGCAGGCAATTTCTTCCGAACGCGGGGGTGTTTTATTTTATGTTGATTATCATCTATTTTCTTCTCTACCAACTGTGCTGAAGATACCTGACTCAAAAGAAACAGCCCGACCATTATTAAAAATACCCTTCTTTTCCATCTTGATTTTGACATTTCTCATTTCTCCTTTTAGCAAAAATTATTTTTCAAACTGAAAAGCAAAAAGTTTTACTGCTTTTCCAATAAATCGAAGATGAATAGGTTTCCCTTGCAGTTTTGAAACTGTTTTTCTTCCTTTCCATGTTACTATTTTATTAACATCATTGCCAAAGAGAAAATTAGCTTCTTTTGCTGTAAAACCAGGAATAGGTTTTCCTTTCTCATCAAGTATTTCCACCTTAAGCCATCCTCCCGCGCTTCCATCCATATTTACTTTCAAAATGTTTCCTGAAAATTGCAAGATTTTTGTAGTTAAAAATCCTTCCGAAGAAGAAACATCCTGAGAAACAAAACCATCAAAGCGAATACGCACTCTTCCAATACCGCCAACTTTTGGTTGATTATCCACATGATGTGGGACATTATAACCTGCATAATACATCCATATTTCATCTCCTTTACGAATCATTCCCGTAGCCATATAAATACATTTCGAATCAAAAACATTAGCTAATCCAAGACGAACAAAGGGACTATCACACCATGGTGTATAATTCACTCCATCCCTGCTGGTAGCCAGATGTACATCAAGCATGTCAGAATTATGATAGAAAATAGAAAAGAAAAGGAAGTAAGTACTTTTAGCAAAAGGATATTTTACTGCAGAACTATTATAATAATCAAGTCCCGTTTCATAAGGCTCACGTTCTTCTACGGAAGGTTCCATAATTTTTGTGGGTGGAGGAAAATTCTTAAAATCCTCACTTTCTGTCCGCCCAATTGCTCTGTATTTCCAGTTCCCAGATTCAGGAATAACTGTTTTACCATCTTCATAGACCATATTCTCATTCCATCGCACAAAAGCTACATACTTCTTTATCTCCTCATCCCAGTAGCACACATTGGTTGTGTCGGTATACCAGGGAATAATAGGTTCCTTATAAGATTTCCAGTGGATACCATCTGGTGAAGTTGCTCCATAAATAGCATGATAAATATTCTTGGTGGGAATATTATCCTTAAGGTGCACATGCGGTAAGCGGGGTCCACCACCATAAATCATTTTGTATCTTTCTTCAGCCGGAGCAGTAGGGTCTTTAAAAACGGTACAGCCAAGCCGCGCTGCAAACACAATGTTATTTCTCTTACTACCTTCATACTCAAAAATTCCAAGATTTGGTTTTTCCCAATTGATACCATCCTTTGAGATAGCATAACACAGCATATATCTCGCTTGGGAGAGGTAATCGGCTAATGTCTTATCATCAAAACCCTTAATTTCAGCACCAGAAATATCGCTTTTTTTATGCCCACGCACTACATACCAGAGTTTATAAACTCCATCATCCTCTATAATACTTATGTTGCTATCTCCAATGATACCTCCAGCTTCCCAAGGTTTATCAGGAAGCAACACTGGGTTATCAGTGCGAATAGCCGGGTTCAACGACAGAACAAATCCTTTTTTCTCCTGTGTCAACACATCGTCAAAAAAAAGATATTTCCTTAATCCTGTATCCAATTTCATACTCATAACACCTCCTTATTTCAATCTTTTTTATTCTTCCTTATATTCTTTCCCTTCGCCTATAACATAATCCCGTACGGGTGAATAACGAAAATAAAGTTTGATGAAAGCTTCAGCATAAAAATAGCCTGATTCGTAACCCCGAAATTTCATCATCGTTTTGATAATTGGATAGAACTTAAAAGGTTTCTGGCTTTTGTGACAGAAAGTTGCTTCCTTCTTTTTTTCTTTGTAATTAGTTACATCAACGTAAGTATTTGGAATAAAATAATAATTCTGATAGCCTGTGCAAGGTTCAAAAAAATATAGTTCAGGTTTAATCCGACTTTCTAAATTATTGAGAGCCCTAATCGTCAAAATTCCCACTGCCTGGTGGTCAATATGGTAATCTACAGGCCAGTGACTATAAACTCTGTCAGGACGGAAATTAGAGATTATTCTTTCAAATTTTCTTAATGCTTGCAAGTTTATCGGCATTTTCGTATCTGGATACTTTAAAAAGTCTACCTTTGCCTTGAGAATTCTTGCAGCTTTTTTCCCTTCTTTTTCTCTCACTGGATTAGAAGTTGTATGAATTATTAAAACATCATTTTTATCTTCAGTATATTTAAGAATTGTCCCACCCATACTTGACTCTGCGTCGTCAGGATGAGCACTAAATACCAATATCTTCATTTTTACTATCTATATATGGTTATCAACTTTATTTACACTCAAACATTATTTTTTCTTATTTTTTATTTGATGAAAAGAGAAATCATCAACATAGATTACCCCTTCAGTCCAGAAGCCAAAGTTAGCATAATCTACTACATCCTCTTTCTTCCTTTTATCTGGATATTCACCAATAGGTGTGGGAGTGTAGATAAACTCATACTTTTTCCACTCCTCAGTATCTATGTATTTTGTCCCTAAACTTATCGTGGGAGGGAGCCATCCACTTCTCCTATCATATTCAAATATCCCAATGGTTATTTTCCCTTTCCCTTTTGCCCAAAAAGATATTGAATATTTCTCTCCAATTGTTACCTTCGCCCTTCCATTTTTTCCCACACTTGGTTTACAGGAAGCATCTACCCTACATGGAGGCATTCCCATATCCCTGCTATATTCTAACTTTAGACAATAGGATCCTCTATGAGCAACCATCACATCAGCAATAGTTGTGATATTACCTTTCCATTTTGGGTCTTTGCCCCAACCATCGGGAAGTTTATCAGGATTTGAAACTTTCTCAAAACCAGGATTAAGTAAAAACTCTCCTTCTTCCTCAGCCATTACCTTCGTCACAACTCCCATAAGAATTGGTAATAAAATACAAGTCCCTATTATCTTAAATTTTTTCATCGTCTTCATCCCTATTTTTTAAACCTACTTCAATTAATCTGAAATGATAACCTGGGACATAAATATTTATCACCCCATTCCCATTCTTTATTCTAACTTTCTGTGGCTTTTCGGTCATTTTATCTATTGCCCAACACTCTTTCCGAGCCCAACCCAAATTTTTAAAGTTGAGTATTATCTTTCCCTGATATGATTGCTTTCCTGTATTTCCGATCACTAACAACACTTTATCAGGTTTTCTATAAAGAGAAACAAGAATATCTTTTCTGTCGGTATTCACATAAGGAGCACTTTTTCTATAGAGTATCCACTCACTATTTTCAATATCAAAATCAGCTCGAATCTTCCATATCTTTTGAAGAAGTTCATAACTGATTGCCTCGGCATCCATATTATGCAATAAAGTTAAGGTAAGCAATTCCTCAGGGTCAATATTAGCTAATCCTTTTACTGCTTGAGAAAAGTATAATCTTGGGACTGGACCAAATTGGTTTTCTACAAACCAGGCGCGCATCAGTGCACATTTATTCTCAAATAATGGGTAATGGAGTTTATCCGAAATTTTCCAGCATTGGGTAAATTCCCCAAAGGTAGTAAAATCTACAAAATGCCCAAGAACATAACTTGGCACATGATGATGGAAAAGAAAGGGATGGGTTTTTCCTTCATCCAGAAGCATCTGATAGAACCTTTTATAGAGTTCACGTGCTCCTAATATGTTGTAAGTTGGCTCCCATTTTTTCTTTTCTTCATTCCACCAACCACAGTCATGGTAATGGTTTGCACAGGGTAAAGGACCTGAAGAATCGCAGTAGAATCCATCATTATGGAATTCTCTAACAGTTCTTCTCATATCCCAGATGAGATAATCAGTAAATTCAGTTTTAGCACAGACATGCCCCGCAAAAGTTCCATGCAAAGGAAATGAATGCTCCGGTAATACTTTCCATTCTGCTCCATAGGTTTTAAAAGCCGGGGTTTCAAAACCAGGACAGTATGTTCTAGTAGTAAGAAAGTATTTCATTCCATATTTATGGGCAAGATTTATTTGTCTTAATGCCCAATTCCCCGTTTTAGTTCCAAGTTTAGGCATTGGATAAGTCTCCGGTGTATTCCAGGCAGCATAATGTGCTCCATCAGTAATTATATTAGCCCCTATTTTCGCTCCTATATCAATTCTATTCCAGAGGTGATGCCATTTTGACCAGCCAGGTGTTCTTGGTCGGGCTGGAGTAGCCATTACAATCATCATATACTCAAGTGCTTTATTAATTTTAGTTGGGTTATCAATGATATTAAATTGTATCTTGACGAATTCTCCTTCATTTGTTACTACAATTGGATTTCCTTTTATATACCAGTTCTCATAGGAATCAGTGACCCAGGCAAAACCTCTCTCATCATCACCTACCCAGAGTTCAAAAAGATGTCCTTCATTCCATTTCCATCCCTTTCCACCAATGCACCTGGCGTCCAGATGCTTGTAGAGAATGCTTTTCTTCTTCTCATCAAATGGAAAAGCCGTTGTTGGTTTAGCACGTAAATAAAGAGCATTTTCTCTTTTAAGAGGAATTTCCAAACCAAGGTAATCAATGGTTCTCTTAGTTTTAACCGACCAAACTACTTTAACAAAACCATCAAACTCAATATCAACAGTACCGGAAAGGATAATATTACCACTATTATTTTCTATCCTGAATCTGACTATGCGGTCTGTAGCAAAGAGTAATTTAATCTGTGGTTTCCCCCATTTAACTTGTTGACCATCAATTACTGCTTTTATTCTTATTGGCGCAGAAAGTATTTCTTCTTTCAGAATTTTAATTGAGGAAGGGAAAGAATTATTGTTATGAAAAGTGTATTGCTGAGTTAAACAATTAATTTGATTACCAATAACTTTTATTGGTTTCCAGGGTGGAGGAACCCTATCACTAATTCCAACTCTTTCTATCAACCAAGGAGGTTTCTCTGGAATGGTCAAAGAAGCGGTTGATGTGGATATATCTTTACCATTAGCAGATAAGATAACCTTAATTTGATAATCTCCGGGATTAAGATTTGAAATATTAGTTGTAACTTCCACTACACGGTTTTTATTAGAAAGACCCTTGATTGATTGCTCAATTAATTTTTTTGAATCATTAGTATTGATAATCTCTAAGCGACTATTAAACTTTGCCGGTAATCCACCTAAATGTCTGATATCTATTCTTGTGTAAATCTTACCTTGACTAAACATCGGGAGGAGAGTAAGGCGAAATCCAGGATAACAGGTGAAATAATGATAGTTTCTATAATAGGTTTGTTTTGTTTTTTTATCAATCAGTGAGTATTCAAAAACTACAGGCAATCCATTTTCCCCTCTTACAATTAGTTGTTTTGATAACTTCAAAGGTTTACTTGCATAAGGATTAAGGAAAAAGGGAATATCTTCATCAAAAATTATTTTGTTTTTCTCCCTGGCATAAATCAAATATTTCAATTCTATGTTTTTGTCTCTTCTCCCTAAATTAGTAATCAAACTGGAAAAACCAATATTGCCTTCTTCTAATTCTGTAAGTTTTTTAATATTTACTGCTGGTCCAGAACGAGAAAAGAGAATCTCCCCAAATCGCTCCGGGACGAGATAATGCCCTTTTGTATTTGCCCACATCGTATATTTGGATTTCTGCAAGTCCTTTTTTCTTCCTGTGTAATGGTTACAGCAGAAATTCCCGTTCCAGAGAGTTCCATCAGAAGGAGATTTTACCCCTAGGTCAGCAAAGGGAATGGCTATTTCACCATACCAGATTCCTTTCGTCATCATCTCATCTAACCAGGAGAGACTGCATTTATACTGAATATGGGCATTGAATTCTGCCTCTCTTCCTCTATTATTATCATTGTTCATTCTATCGTGGAAGACCCCCTTAGAATTACCAATGAATTGGAAAACTCTTTTTTTCTTTAATTCTGGCTTAAGGAATATTTCTATTGAATCATCTTTCCAGACAGGTCCGTCTCTTTTCTTAACATTTGTTTTTAACCAACCACCAGAATATGCTGACTCAAAACCAATATAGAGGTTTCTATTATCATAGCCGATGTAGAATTTAGCCTGCAGAGGAGATAATTCTCCCTGCATCCCCCATAAACCTAATACTGTTGAAGTATTATCCCACTCTCCTTTATCCAGTTTACCGTCTATCTTGGGAGCCCTTGTTAAATATGGAACTACCACTCGGGGTGGAATCCAATGAGATACAGTCTCTCCCAAGAACTGCTGATTGGTAAAAGATAAAAACAATATCCATACTACTCCCCACCATTCACTTACTTTAGACATTTATTTTCTCTTCGTATTGTAATAGTTTAGTTTTCATAAAAACAGTTTTTTTAATTTATCCTTAACCATCTACTTTGTCAAATTTTCAATTACATTTTATTTTACCCCCCTCCAATTTTGTGTCAAGTTTTTTAGTATTTTGGATGATTATTGGTGCACCCGATAGATAATTTCTCTCTTAATTTTTCACAAAAGTTTTTTCCATTGAGAGGGCGATAGTAAAAAAATATATAATAAAAGAGAGAAGTAGAGGAGGGAAAAATTGAACTCTTGACAGCGGCTTTTTATAGGAGAACTTGTCATAGACACACAGATCGTTACCACCCCTTTTAGAAAAATTTAGAACTAAAGAAGGGGAAATTTTATCTAAGATTACAGAGGGAAAAGCACAAAATCCAATAGGTAAATTATATCCAGATTCTTTTAATTTCTCATAAGGAGTTTTGCCATTCATTTTATCTCCAAAGTGAGGTCTACCTGTATTATACCAGTATATCC